>DAIDAU010000221.1 GCA_027310465.1 Rhodocyclaceae bacterium | reverse complement strand
GCCTTCGCCTTCGTCCCACCAGCCCGACTCGACGCGCTCGGGACCCGCCACCAGGCGCAGCGGGCCGTTGCGCCACGGCCGGCCGCCGCGCTCGGCGACGGGTTCGGGAACCGGCAGCAGCCAGAACGGCCGCGGGCCGGGCATCGCGGCGGCGCTGCGCTTTCCCTGCGGCACTTCGCGCGTCGCCGCCTCGGGACGATGCGCGGCGACGGTCGCGATGCCATGCACGCTTTCTTCGCCGAGCCGCGCGCGCAGCCGCTCGATCAGCGCGGCGAAATCGTCCTCGCCGGCGCGGCCGCCGTCGAACAGCGCCGCGCTGCGGCCCGGCAGGTCGATGCCGCTGGCGACGAGGCGCAGGCCTTCCACCGGCGCGGCGAGCGCCAGGCGCTCCAGCCGTTCGCGCAGCACGCGCTCGAAGCGGCCGGCATCGCGCGTGGCGGCGGCGAAGCGCAATTCCAGCGCGCTGGCGGCGCAGCCGCGATGGTCGAGCTGCAAGGTGCAGGCGGTGACGCCGGCCTGGCGCGCCGCCAGCCAGCCGGCGAGCGCGGCCGTCAGCCGGCGCGCGGCGAACAGCAGCGCCGGCGCGTTGTCGACCGGCGCCGGGAATTCGATCGCCTGCGCGAAGCGCTCGGGGAAGACGAAATCGCGCCGCGGGTCGGGCAGTTCGCCGTAGGCGCGCGCCAACAGGGCCAGGGCTGCGGCGCCGATGCGCTGCGCGAGGCCGGTGCGCGGCAGCCGGCGCGCGTCGCCGAGACGGCGCGCGCCGAAGCCGGCCAGCCGTTGCCTGGCGGATGCGGGCAGCGGCTGCAGCGGCAGCGCATCGAGCGCGAACTGCAGGGCGGCGGCGTCGGCGCAGGTCGCCGCCCTGCCGGACTGCGCCAGCCACTGCGCGCCCAGGGGCGTCGGCGCAATCGCCGCCGTGGCGCGGAAGCCTTGCGCGCCGCAGCCTTCCAGCGCGGCGGCCAGCAGCTTTTCGGCGCCGCCGAAATAGCGCAGGCAGCCGCCGATTTCGAGCAGCAGCGCCTGCGGCGGCTCCAGCACGACGCGCGGCGTGAAGCCGCCGGCCCAGCAGGCGAGCGCTTCGAGCGCGGCCGCTTCGCGCGCGGGATCGCACGGCGCCAGCAGCAGCAGCGGCGCCATGGCGCGCGCCGCGGCGGCTCCCATCCCCGGCTCGACGCCGGCCGCCAGCGCCGCATCGTCGCAGGCGAGGACGCGGCCGGCGGCGGTGACGGTGAGCGGGCGCCCAGCGCCGTCAGGCCCGGACAGGCTGGGATGGGCGTCGAGCGGCAGCCGGGGCAGATCGAGCGCCAGCCAGAGCGGATTCATGACGCACCGGACGCGGGAGTTGAAGATGCAGCGGAGCCGCGGGAGGCCCGCGCCGCTTGAGGATGGCGACGGCGAGCCGGCCTGAGGCTTCTGCCGCCAAGGCAAGCCGCAGCGGCGCCGCCGACGCCTCGCGCGCGGCGCGCGCCGGGCGGAACAGGAAAGCCGCGCCGCCGCCGACGGAAGCGGCGACTTGCAGGCGCCGCAATGCGCGCGCATCGGCGGTTTTCGTCCAGCCGAGCACCGCGCCCGGCGCGCCGCTGGCCAGCGCCTGCTCCATCGCCCAGAGCGCATCGCTCTCGCGCACGGGCGCCACGATCGTCAAGCGGGAGAGATCGCATCCCGCCGCAGCCCAGGCGGGCGCGTGCAGCGGATAGGGCACGCCGACCAGCAGCACCTGGCCGTCCTCCGCGCTCACGGCGCGCAGGGCCGGCATCAGCAGTTCGAGTTCGCCGGCGCCGGTGCCGTCGACCAGCAGCTCGCAGAGCGCGCCGCGCGGCCAGCCGCCGCCCGGCAGTTCGGCGTCGAGCGCACCGAAGCCGCTGCCGAGCGCCGGCAGCGCGGCTGCGGCGAAGCGGTCGCCGCGCCAGACGTCCGGCCGCGCCAGGACTTCGGCAAGGTTCTGCTTCATGGGAAACGCCTGGAAGCCTAAAGCGCCGCTCCGTTGCGGATCAGCCCGACCGCCAATCCTTCGATGGCGAGCGCGCCGTTCACGACGATGGGCGCATAGTCGGGATTCTCGGCCACCAGTTCGATGCGCGCGCCCTTGCGCCGCAGGCGCTTGACGGTGACCTCGTCCTCGATGCGCGCGACGACGATCTGGCCGCTGCGCGCCTCGGTGGTCTTATGCACGGCCAGCAGGTCGCCGTCGAGAATGCCGGCGCCGGTCATGCTGTTGCCGCGCACCTGCAGCAGGTAGTCGGCGCGCGGCGCGAACAGCCGCGGATCGATCTGCAGGCGGCCCAGTTCGTTCTCGACGGCGAGGATCGGGCTGCCCGCCGCGACCGAGCCGATCAGCGGCAGGCCCAGCTGTTCGACCAGCCGGATGCCGCGCGCCGAGCCGGGATCGAGCACGATCGCGCCCTTCTTCGCCAGCGCCCGCAGGTGCTCCTCGGCGGCGTTGTGCGAGGCGAAGCCGAAGGCGCCGGCGATCTCGGCGCGCGTCGGCGGCGCGCCGAGCACTTCGAGGGAATTGCGGATGAAGTCGAGAATTTCCCGCTGGCGCGGGGTGAGGTTTTCGGCGGCCATGGCTGCTCCTTGGGATGGCTGTATATTCATACAGCCATCGCCAAAAAGCAAGCCTTGCCTTCGCTCGGCTATCCCTTCGGCTCGCCGCCGCTCCATTCGGCGTCGGGGGAAACCCGCCCGAGGATCGAGGCCAGCCAGGCGCGCGCGGCGCCGACGTCGGGCACGCGCCAGCCGGCCATCGTGTCCCCCTCTCCGACCTTGAGCGCATGGCCGCCCAGCGCGTTGACCGCGGCGAAGCCGAACTCGTCGGTGGCGTCGTCGCCGAGGAACAGCGGGACGCGGCCGGAAAACGGCGACTCGGCCATGAAATCGCGGATCGCCGTGCCCTTGTCGGTGGCCGCCGGCCGCAGTTCGAACACCATCTTGCCCGGCTGAACCGCGAAGGCGCCGCCGGCGCGTTCGCGGCAGCGCTCGAGCGCGCCGCGCACCTCGAACTCGCGCTGGGGCGCCTGGCGGTAATGCACCGCGACGCAGATGCCCTTGTCCTCGACCAGGAGTCCGTCGACGCCGTCCGCCCAGGCCATGACGCAGCGGCGCACCGCCTCCACCCGCGCCGCCTGCGGCGCATGCCGCTGTATCGCGCCGGCCGCGGTGCGGCGCTCGGCGCCGTGCTGCCCCGCCGCGGCGAAGCGCAGCGGCGAGAACAGCCGGTCGATGCTCTCCACGGTGCGGCCGCTGACCAGCGCCACCGCGCCGCCCGCGGCGTCGTGGAGCACGCGGAGGATTTCCAGCAGCCACGGATCGACGTAGGCTCGTCCGGGCGAGACGGCGAAGCGGATCAGCGTGCCGTCGATGTCGAGGAAGAAGGCGTACCGCGCAGGCCCGCCCGGCAAGGTCGCCGGAGGCAGGCTCCCGCGCATGGCGCGCGCCTCGAAGGCGCCGGCGGCAGCGGCGGCACTGGAATCCATGGCGATTTGAAATGCTGCCGGGGCGCGCAGTTCCGCAGTCGGCCGCTACGGCGGCGAGCCGCCGCCGGCGTGGCAGCGATTGCCCGCCGCGCCGTCAGAGAATGGCGCGGCCGAGGTACCAGGCGAGCGCCGCCATCAGGGCGCTGGCGGGAATCGTGAGTATCCAGGCCCAGACGATGCCGCCCGCGACGCCCCAGCGGACCTTCTTCGTGCCGTGCGTCGCGCCGACGCCGGTGATGGCGCCGGTGATGGTATGCGTGGTCGACACCGGGATGCCGAGGAAGGTCGCCAGGAACAGCGTCAGCGCGCCGCCGGAGTTGGCGCAGAAGCCGCTCGCCTGGTTGAGCTTGGTGATGCGCTGCCCCATCGTCCGGACGATGCGCCAGCCGCCGAACATGGTGCCGAAGCCCATCGACAGGTAGCAGCCGCCGATGACCCAGGCCGGCACGCTGTCATTGGGATCCGTCATGCCCGCCGCGATCAGCAGCATCCAGATGATGCCGATGGTCTTCTGCGCGTCGTTGCCGCCGTGGCCGAGGCTGTAGGCGGCCGCCGACACGAATTGCAGGCGGCGGAACACCTTGTCGACGCGGCGCGGCGAGGCGCGATTGCACAGCCACGACACCGCCACCATCATGAAGGCGCCGAGCAGGAAGCCGAGGATCGGCGAGGCGAAGATGAACAGCACGGTCTTGCCGATGCCGGCCCAGACCAGCGAATCCGGCCCCGACTTGGCCAGCGCGGCGCCGACCAGGCCGCCGATCAGGGCATGCGAGGAACTCGACGGAATGCCGTAATACCAGGTGATCAGGTTCCAGACGATGGCGCCGATCAGCGCGCCGAAGACGACGTAGTGGTCGACGATCGACGGATCGATGGTGCCCTTGCCGATGGTGCTCGCCACCTTCAGCTGGAACACGAAGATGGCGATGACGTTGAACAGCGACGCCCAGATCACCGCCTGCTGCGGCTTGAGGACCCGGGTGGACACGATCGTGGCGATCGAATTCGCCGCGTCGTGAAAGCCGTTCATGAAGTCGAAGACCAGCGCGAGGCCGATCAGGACCACGACGATGGACAGACTGATGTGTACTCCCTGCATGACTGCGGTCTCCGCCGCTTGACGCTTGATTAGGAATTTTCCAGGACGATGCCTTCGATGATGTTCGCCACGTCCTCGCAACGGTCGGTGACGGTCTCGAGCAGCTCGTAGATGCCCTTCTGCTTGATCAGCTCGCGCACGTCGGTCTCTTCGCGGAACAGCTTGATGATGCCGACGCGCATGACGCGGTCGGCATCCGATTCGAGCTGGTCGATCTCGCGGCACATCTTGATGATGGCCGGCGCGTTGTCCATGGAGGACAGCAGCGACACCGCCGCGCGCACGCGCTCGCAGCAGGAGACGCTGATGTCTGCGAGCTGGCGGGATTCCTGGGTCAGCTTGCGCACGTCGTAGAGGTGCATCGACTCGGCGACGTCCTGGATCAGGTCGAGGATGTCGTCGAGCTTGGAGATCAGTTGATGGATCTCGTCGCGGTCGAGCGGCGTGTTGAAGGTGGTGTGCAGCAGCGCGACCGTGTCGTGAGTGACCTTGTCGGCCTTCTTCTCGATTTCGTCGATGGCCTGGGCGTGGCCGGAAACCGTGCTGCCGGCGCCGTTGCCGAGATTTGCCACTAGGATTGCCAGCTGGTGCGCTCCCTGGACGACCAATTCAGCGTGAGCGTTGAAAAGATCGAAGAACTTGCCCTCTTGGGGCATCAGCTTTGAGAACATTTGGGAAGTCGTGGGTAACGAGGCTGCGCGAGTCTACCAGAAGTGACCGCCGCGACCCTGACGACGTTGCTGGTATACTTCGCTGTTCCCTCAAGCGATTCGCGGTTAGGCTTGTGGACTCATCGTCTCGACCGCCGCGTTCCCCCGCCCGCCATGAAACGCCCCCGCTTCACCCGCCGCGCCAAGCAGACTCCCGACACCGAGCAACTGGTCAGACTGGCGACGAACCTGTCGCAATCGAGCAGCCGCGTCGAGGACCAGTTCTGGGAAGCCAGGCTGACCGCGCTCATCGACCGCCTGCTCGCGGACGCCGACGAGGCCGCACTGGCAGGAGCGCTCGACCATCTTTACGGCGTCGGCGGACGCGCCTACGACGAACTCGCCGACATGATCGAATCGTGCTGCGAGAGCCGCCGCATCGACGCGGCCGAGGGCATCGTCAAGCATCAGGACATCGTCCTGCTGGCGGTCCCGGTGCTGGCCTGGTCGCGTTTCACGATTCCGTCGGGCCCGATCGCAGCGGAGGCGCTGGCCAACGCGCGCGTCCAGCTGCAGGCCCATGTGCTCGCCAAGGATGCGCGCCTCGGCCTCGCCAACTATCTGTACAGCCCCGACCAGCTGCCGCAGAGTTATTCGGAAACCGCGGCGCTCGCCGACAAGCTGGCGAAGGCCGCGCTGCACGGGCGCGACGTCAAGCTGGACACGACGACGATGCCGGAGACGGTGAACTTCCTGTCGGACACGCGCTACCTGATCGGCGCCGTCGCCGCCGCACGCGGCACGCCGCTGTTCCGCTGGCAGGAGGAGGACGGCACGCGCGCCGAAGCCGTCAAGCAATGGCGGCTGCAGGGCGGCGACGCCTTGCGTCCGCTGCTGCCCGCCTGCGCCGTCGAGCTGCTGCTGCCGCAGCCCTACCACGCCGCGGCGCGCGAAGCGGACCGCGCCTCTCGTCCCTATTCGCTGCGCGCCGCGGTGGCCTTCCTGCAGACCACGCTCAACGCGGCGGCTGCCGAGCTGCGCGCCGTCGTCGCCCCCTTCTACGATCGCCAGATCGAGGAATACCGCATCGGCTTCACTGTCGGACAATCCAACGACGTCGTGCACGGCGTCGTCTGGCCGCTGCTCGAGGCGGAAGACGAATCCTCCGACGCGCCGGCCCAGATCGAGCTCGTGCTGCGCGAAGCCGGCATGCGCGACATCGTCGCGCTCGACGACCGCTTCCCGCTCGAATACTGCGACGACTGCGGGGCGCCGCTCTATCCGAATCCGGAAGGCGAGCCGGTGCATGCCGAGCTGCCCGAGGAGCAGGCGGAAACCGCTCCGCGGCACCTGCACTGAGTGCAAATGCGATTAGCGGGCCCGCCCCCTCCCGACCTCCCCCTTGCGGAGGAGGCGACTAGCGTGCTCGCTACGCTCGAACCCTGAGGGCCGTATCAGGACGGCATATACGGAGCGGGATCGATCTCCGGCTTGCGCCCGGCGACGAGATCGGCGAGCAGCTTCCCCGAGCCGCAGGCCATCGTCCACCCCAGGGTGCCGTGACCGGTGTTCAGATAGAGATTGCGGAACTTGGCGCGGCCGATGGCCGGCACGTTGCCCGGCGTCGCCGGCCGCAGGCCCGTCCATAGCTCGGGCTCGGCGGCGTTCGCCAAGCGCGGGAACAGCGCCTTCACGCGTTGCACGATGGCCGCGCAGCGCGTCGGGTTGATCGAAGTGTCGTAGCCCGCGAACTCGGCGGTTCCCGCCACGCGCAGGCGCTGCCCGAGCCGCGAGAACACTATCTTGTGGCCGTCGTCGGTGAGGCTCACCGTCGGCGCCGCGCTCTGCGATTCGAGCGGAATGGTCACCGAATAGCCTTTGGCCGGATAGACCGGCAGCCGGATGCCGAACGGCTTCACCAGCAGCGGCGAATAGCTGCCGAGCGCGACGACGTAGGCATCCGCCGCGATCGTGGTTCCTCCGGCCAGGCGCACGCCCGCCAGTTCGCCGTCCGATCCGGTCTCCAATCCCGCGATCGCCTCGCCGAAGCGGAATGCCACGCCGCGGGCGGCGCAGCAGCGCGCCAGCGCCTGCGCGAACTTGCGCGCGTCGCCGGACTCGTCGTCCGCCGTGTACGTGCCGCCGACGATGGGAACCTGCGAATCGCGCAGCGCCGGCTCGATCTCGAGGCACTCCGCCGCCGTCTTCGGCACGCGCTCGCAGCCGTACTCGCGCATCAGCGCCGCCTGCGGCAGCGCGTTCTCGAACATCCGCTCGTCGGTGTAGAAGTGCAGGATGCCGCGCGTCAGCTGGTCGTACTCGAGGTCCAGCTCGCGCCGCAGCGCGCCGAGGCGCTCGCGGCTGTGCAGCGCCAGGCGCAGGATCGCGACGATGTTCCGGCGCGTGCGGGCCGACGTGCATTCGGCGAGGAAGCGCAGGCCCCAGCTCCATTGCGCCGGATCGGCGCGCAGGCGCCAGAGCAGCGGCGAATCCTCGCGGCCCAGCCATTTGAGCGCCTGCCACGGCGCGGAAGGATTGGCCCAGGGCTCGGCATGGCTGGTGGAGATCTGGCCGCCGTTGGCGAAGCTGGTTTCCAGCGCGGCGTCCGGCTGGCGGTCGATCACCGTCACCTCGTGGCCGTCCTCAGCCAGGTACCAGGCGGAGGAAACGCCGATCAGCCCTGCCCCGAGAACGGCTATGCGCATGCCCCGTCCCCATCCGGCAGAACGAAAAGGAACTTGCGCATGGGAGAATCGCTCCGAGACATCGACCTGCCGATTATACGGAGCACGAATGCCCAAGATCGCCAAGAGCGAGGACGAATGGCGCCGCGAGCTGACGCCGGAGCAGTATCGCGTGACCCGCGCCAAAGGCACCGAGCGCCCTTTCACCGGCGCCTACTGGGACACCGACGAGCCCGGCATCTACCGCTGCGTCTGCTGCGGCGCACCGCTGTTCGGCGCCGACGAGAAGTTCGACGCGGGCTGCGGCTGGCCGAGCTTTTCCGCCCCGCTCGCTGCGGCGCAGATCGACGAAGCCGAGGACAGCAGCCATGGCATGCAACGCACCGAGGTCACCTGCGGCCAATGCGGCGCGCATCTCGGCCACGTCTTCCCCGACGGCCCGCGGCCGACCGGCTTGCGCTATTGCATCAACTCGGCCTCGCTGAGACTGGAAAAGACAACGAAGTGAAGCGAAGTCTTCTTTCAGCGCAGGCTAATGCCGGCGTAGCCGGCGTTATGCCGCAACTGGAAAAGCTGAGCGCAAGAGGCTAGCGGGTCCGCGCAGCGTTTTCGCCCGACCCCGTATAATCCCCGCCGTGAAGTTCCTATTCGACTTCTTCCCCGTCATCCTCTTCTTCGCCGCGTTCAAGCTGGCGGGCATCTACGTCGCCACCGGCGTCGCCATCGCGGCGACGTTCGCGCAGATCGGCTGGGTCTGGTGGCGGCACCGCAAGGTCGACGCCATGCTCTGGGTGAGCCTCGGGCTGATCGTCGTGTTCGGCGGCGCCACGCTGCTGCTGCACGACGAGACCTTCATCAAGTGGAAGCCGACGGTGCTCTACTGGCTGTTTGCCGTCACGCTGTTCGTCTCCGCCAAGCTGTTCGACCGCAACCTGATCCGGCGCATGATGGAAGCGCAGGTCGCGCTGCCGGAACCGCTGTGGGGGCGCCTGAACCTGGCCTGGACAGTGTTCTTCGCGCTGATGGGCGTCGCCAACCTCTTCATCGCCTTCAACTACCCGACCGACGTCTGGGTGAACTTCAAGCTCTTCGGCGGCATGGGCCTGGTGCTGGCCTTCGTCTTCGCGCAGGGGCTTTGGCTCGCCAAGTACGTCAGCGAGGAGAAATCCTAAGTGCTCTACACCGTCATCGCCGAGGACCGCCCGGACAGCCTGGAGAAACGGCTGGCCGCGCGCCCCGCGCATCTCGCCCGTCTCGAACGCCTGCAGGCCGAGGGCCGCCTGGTGCTGGCCGGCCCGTTTCCGGCGATCGACGCCGCCGATCCCGGCCCCGCCGGCTTCTCCGGCAGCCTGATCGTCGCCGAATTCGAATCCCTGGCCGCGGCCAAGGAATGGGCCGACGCCGACCCTTATCTTGCGGCCGGCGTCTATGCCGGCGTCGCGGTCAAGCCGTTCAAGTTCGTGCTGCCGAAATGACGGCGAGCGCACGCGAGGTTGCGGCCGGACGCCCGGACGTGATCGCGACGATGCGCGAGCGCCTCGCGCCGCTCGCGCCCGCCCGGCTCGAAATCCGCGACGACTCCGCGCGCCATGCCGGCCATGCCGGCGCGCGCGGCGGCGGCCATTTCGACATGACGATCGTATCGGCGCACTTCGCGGGCAAACGCCCGATGGAGCGCCACCGTATGGTGTATGATGCTCTCGGCGTCCTGATGAAGACCCATATACATGCCCTGAGCATTGACGCCAAGACCCCTGAAGAAACCTGACAGCTGAGGAAACTGATGAACCGCCCATTCCGCTACGCCACCCTAGCCGCTTTTGCGCTCGCGCTCGCCGCCACGCCGGCGCTGGCGAAGAAGGAGAAGAAGGACGAGGACGCGATCGCCGTCGTGAACGGCAAGCCTGTTCCGGCCATGCGCGCCAACGCCATACTCGCGGCACAGGTCGCGCAGGGCCAGCCGGATTCACCGCAGCTGCGCAACGCCGTGCGCGAGGAGCTGGTGCGCCGCGAGGTGCTGGCGCAGGAAGCCCAGAAGAAGGGCTTCGACAAGAAGGCCGACGTCCAGGCGCAGATCGACCTGGCACGCCAGGGCGTACTGATCGGCGCCTATCTCAACGACTACGTGCGCAGCCATCCGGTCGGCGACGAGGCCATCAAGAAGGAATACGAGACCATCCGCGCGACGATGGGCGACAAGGAGTACAAGGCGCGCCACATCCTGGTCGACAACGAGGCCGACGCGCAGTCCATCATCGACAAGCTGAAGAAGGGCGAGAAGTTCGAAGACCTCGCCAAACAGTCCAAGGACCCGGGCTCCAAGGACCGCGGCGGCGACCTCGGCTGGGCCACGCCGAACAGCTACGTCAAGCCGTTCTCCAACGCGCTGGTCAAGCTCGAGAAGGGCAAGTTCACCGAGACGCCCGTCAAGAGCGACTTCGGCTACCACGTGATCATGTTCGACGACACCCGCGAGCTGAAGGCGCCCGCCTTCGAGGAGGTCAAGGGCCAGATCGCCCAGCGCCTCCAGCAGAAGCTGGTGGAGCAGCACATCGCCGAGCTGCGTTCCAAGGCCAAGGTCGACTGAACGCGCCGCGACTTCACGCGCGACGGGGGCTGCGGCCCCCGTCTTGCTTGGGGCCGCGGATTCCGGCGCAGCGCTGAACATGCTCGGCTTCCTCGCGAACTGGCGGCGCAAGCGGGCGCTGGAAAACATCCGCATCGATGACGACCAGTGGCAGCGCGTCGAGGCGCAGCTGCCGTTCCTCGCCCGCCTCGACGCCGGCGCACGCCGGCAGCTGCGCGACATGGCGCGCGAATTCATCGTCGCCAAGGAATGGAGCGGCGCCCGCGGCCTCGCGCTGACCGCCGACATCCAGCTCGCCGTCGCGCTGCAGGCCTGCCTGCCGGTGCTCGAGCTCGGACTCGATTGGTACCGCGGCTGGGTCGGCGTCGTCGTCTATCCCGGCGACTTCATCATCCCGCGCCGGACCATGGACGACGCCGGCGTGGTGCACGAGTACGACGACGAAGTGCTCGGCGAAGCCTGGGAAGGCGGGCCGGTGCTGGTCTCCTGGTCCGGCGAGGCCGCCCGTCCCGGCGATATCAACGTCGTCATCCACGAGTTCGCGCACAAGCTCGACATGACGAACGGCGAAGTCGACGGCCTGCCGGCGCTGCATCGCGGCATGTCGCGGCGCGACTGGACCGCCGCCTTCGCATCCGCCTACGACGACTTCCGCCGGCGCGTCGACGGCGGCGAGGAAACCTTGCTCGACCCTTACGGCGCCGACCACCCGGCCGAGTTCTTCGCCGTGATGTCGGAAGCCTTCTTCGTTACGCCCAAGGTGCTGCTCCGAGAGTACCCGCGCGTCTACGACCAGCTCCGCCTGTTCTACCGTCAGGATCCGGCCAGTTCGTCCGCCGCGTGAAATTCGTAGCGGTTGCGCCCCGCCCGCTTCGCGGCGTACATCGCGATGTCGGCCTTCTTCATCAGGTCGTGGACGTCGTCGCTGCCGTTCGTCGGATAGACGCTGATGCCGACGCTGACCGTCACCACCAGGTCCTGGCCGGCGATGCGGAACGGCCGCTCCATCGCTGCGACGATCTTCTCCGCGACGCGCGCGGCATCGGCGGGCCGGACGATCTCGGACAGCACGACGACGAACTCGTCGCCGCCCTGGCGCGACAGGGTGTCGCCGGTGCGGACGCAGCCGACCAGGCGCTGCGCCGCCTGCTTCAGCAGCTCGTCGCCGGCGTAGTGGCCAAGCGTGTCGTTGATGCGCTTGAAGTCGTCGAGATCGAGGAACATGATCGCCAGCGAACGGCCGAAGCGCTTCGCCTGCGACAGCGCCTGGCTCAGCCGGTCCATCAGCAGGCTGCGGTTGGGCAGGCCGGTCAGGCTGTCGTAATAGGCGAGCTGGTGGATGCGCTCCTCGGCGGCCTTGCGCTCGGTGCTGTCGAGCGTGGTGCCGATCGCGCGCAGCGCCCTGCCCTCGGCGTCGCGTTCGGCGATCTTGCCGCTGCAGCGAATCCACTTCCACGCGCCCGACGCCGTCTTGAAGCGGAATTCCTCCTGCATGCTCGGCGTATCGCCCTTGAACAGCCGGATCGCCGCCCGCACCATGCGGTCGCGGTCGTCGGGATGCGTCAGCTTGAGCAGGTTCCGGGTCGGCATGATGGTGACGCCCGGCAGCGCGCCGGTCATGTGGGCCCAATGGCTGTCGAGATAGACGATGCCGGCCTTGATGTCGCAGTCCCAGATCGACAGCGACGAGGACTCGAGCGCCAGCGCCAGCCGGTCCTTGGCGTCCACCATTTCCGCCTCCGCCTGCTTGCGCTCGGAGATGTCGATGCCCATGCCGACCAGCGCCGGCTTGCCGTCCAGGTCGAGGCGGAAGCCGTTGAAGTAGAACGGCGTGCGCTTGCCGTCCTTGGCGCAAAGCACCGCCTCGACCGAGCTCCTGCCGGTTTCGAAGGCCTCGCGGATGGCGAACTCGACGCGCGGACGATCCTGCGCGTCGAAGAAGTCCAGCGGATGGGCGCGCGCGATTTCGCCGCGCCCCATCGCCAGCACGGCCTCCAGGTTGCGGTTCCACATGAGGAAGCGCCCCGACATGTCGAACAGGTAGAAGGCGCCCGGGATGGAATCGAGAATCCTGCGCCGCAAGTCGTATTCGTGCTGCAGGCGGCGTTCGACGCGAGCGGCCAGGAAGAACAGCATGGCGCAGACGCCGAACGACACCAGCGCGGACGTCACCAGCCCCGTCAGCATGTAGCCGCGATCGACCCGCCCGACCAGCAGCGCGCTCATGCCGGCGACGATGATCTCGCTGGCCATGATCGAGACCGCGACCGGCGCCCAGAGATAGCGCCAGAAGTTCTGCCGCGGCCACCAGGTGGCGAATCGATCCAAAGAGTCCGGCATTCGGGACAATCCGCTAGGCAAAGGCGAAGTTCATTTCACGAAACAGGCGCAGGCAGATGTCGACGACGGCTTCGTCGTAGAGCACGCCGCGATTGCGCGCGATCTCCTCCAGCGCCGCCTCGACGCCGAGGGCCGCGCGATAAGGCCGATGCGAGACCATGGCATCGACCACGTCGGCAACGGCGAGAATCTTGGCTTCGAGGATGATCTGGTCGGCGCCGGCGAGGCCGCGCGGATAGCCGCTGCCGTCGAGGCGCTCGTGGTGCTGCAGGATCATCGCGGCGACCGGCCAGGGGAAATCGATCTCCTTGACGATGTCGTAGCCGACCTGCGGATGGATCTTGATGAGGCTGAATTCAGTGGGCGACAGGCGGCCGGGCCGGCTGAGGATCTCCGACGGAATGTAGATCTTGCCGATGTCGTGGATCTCGGCGCCGCGCAGCACGCCGACGACGCGGTGCTCCGGCAGCCCCATCTCGCGCGCGATGGCCGCCGCGAGCTGCGCCACGCGGCGCTGATGGCCGGCGGTGTAGGGATCGCGCGCCTCGATGGTGGTGGCGATCGCCTGGATCGTGTCCTCCAGGGCGCGTTCCAGCTTGCGCGCATCCTCCTCGCGCTCGGCGCGCACGCGCAGGCCGGCGATGCCGAAGCTGAGGTCGCCCGCCAGTTCGGACAGCAGATTGACTTCCTCGCTGCCGAAACCGCCCGCCTCGGACGAATAGATGTTGAGCGCGCCGATCAGCTTGCCGCCGACGCGCAGCGGCAGCGAGATCGCCGAGCGGTAACCGCATGCCAATGCCGCTTCGCGCCACTCGGGTTCGTCGGAAACGGCGATATCCCCCACCACCTGGATTTCCCCTGTCTGCAGCGCGCGCACGACCGGCCGGCATGCCGCCGCTCCCGAATCGTCGCCGAGCGAAACATCGCGTACGAATTCCGCGGAGCAGGTGCCGTGCTTGGCCACCGAGCGTATCGCCCCGCTTTGCTCGCAGAAGCCGACCCAGGCCAGCGCGAATTCCCCGACCTCGACGACGACATGACACATGTCGCGCAGCAGCGCGGCCTCGTCGTCGGCATGCACCAGCGTCTCGTTGCACCGGCTCAGCGTGCGCAGGAAGCGGTTGCTGCGCCGTAGCGCCGCCTCGCCGCGCTTGCGTTCGCTGATGTCGCGGACGATGCCGACGGCGTGCCAGCGCCCCTTGATCGGCGCCGACGAGATCGACACCTCGATCGGGAAGGCGTGGCCGTCCTTGTGCAGGCCGACGGCTTCGAACGTGCCCGGCGCCGCGCCCTGGTCGCCGACAGGGACGTCGGGCCAGCCGCGGCCGGCGCTGCCGTCGCGCGGCGATGCCGGCCGGACGATCTGGTTCACCGTCCTGCCGGCGAGGTCGTCCTGGCTGTAGCCGAACATGCGCTCCGCCGCGGCGTTCCAGTAGCTCACCGCACCTGCCGCATCGACGATGGCGATGCCGTCCTGCGCCGACTCCGCCATGTTGCGGAAGCGTTCCTCGCTTTCCTTCAGAGAGGCCTCGGCCTCCTCGCGCCGGCGGTGCTCCTCGGCGTCCTGCAGCGCCCGGTTGACGGCCGGGACCAGCTTCGACAGGTGGCCCTTCAGCACGTAGTCGGCCGCCCCCTGGTGCAGCGTGTCGATTGCGAACTCCTCGCCCATGGCGCCGGAGACGAAGATGAACGGCACCTTCGGCACCTTCTCGCGCGCCAGGCTCAAGGCGCTGAGGCCGTCGAACGAGGGCAGCTTGAAGTCGGCCAGGATGATGCCGGGACGGAACTCGTCGAGCGCCGCGACGAAGGCCGCGCGCTCGTCGACGCGCAGCGACGTGAACACGATGCCCGCCTTGCGCAGCTCGCGCTGGGCGAACTCCGCGTCGGCCGGTTCGTCCTCGAGCATGAGGACGCGCAATTCCTCGACCACCTGGACTCCCCTCAAGAATTCGGCAGCTTGTTGACCAGCAGCCAGTAAAGCCCCAGCTCGCCGACCACCTTGGCGAACTCGTCGAATTCCACCGGCTTGCTGATGTAGCTGTTGACGCCGAGCTTATAACATTCCTCGAGGTCGACCTCCTCCTTCGACGACGTCAGCACCACCACCGGAATCGACTTGGTGCGCGCATCCTCCTTGAGCCGGCGCAGCACCTCGATGCCGCTCACCTTGGGCAGCCGCAGGTCGAGCAGCACCACCTTCGGCCGGTTCTCCATGTTGCGCCGCGCGTAGGCGCCGCCGGCGAAGATGAAGTCGAGCGCCTCGGCGCCGTCCTTCACCCATACCAGGTGATTGGCGAAGCCGCGCTTGCGCAGCGCGCGCATCGCCAGTTCGGCGTCGGCCTCGGTGTCCTCGACCATCAGGATTTCGACGATGTTGTCGTCCATCTCAGTCTCCCTTGCGCGGCAGCGCGAAGTGGAACGTCGCCCCGGCGTCGACTTCGCCTTCGGCCCAGACCCGGCCGCCATGCCGGCCGATGATGCGCTTGACGACGGCCAGCCCCACGGCCGAGCCCTCGAATTGCCCGGTCGGATGCACGCGCTCGAACACCCGGAACAGCTTGTCGACGTACCTCATGTCGAAGCCGATGCCGTGATCGCGCACGTAGTAGGCATTTTCCTCCGCCTGCGCTGCGCCTCCCACCTCGATCAGCGCCTCCGTCGCCGCGGACGAGAACTTGATGGCGTTGGCCAGCAGGTTCTGCAGCGCGCGGCGCAGCAGCGTGTGGTCGCCCCAGGCCGGCGGCAGCGGCCCGACCTCCAGCCGGATGCGCCGATACGGCAGGCCGGCACGCAGGTCCTCGAACGCCTCGTACACCAGCCGCTCCATGTCCACCTCGCCGCACACCAGGTGATGGCGGCCGACGCGCAGGAAGCGCAGGATGTCGTCGATCAGGCAGCCCATGCGCAAGGCGTTGCTGCGCACCACGCCGAGCAGCCGCCTGCCCTCCTCGTCGAGCTGTGCGGCATGCTCCTCGGCGAGGATCTTGGCGAAGCCGTCGATGGCGCGCAGCGGCGTGCGCATGTCGTGCGACATCGAATAGGAAAACTCCTCGAGCTCCTTGTTGGCCGCTTCCAGCTCGCGCGTGCGCGACTCGAGGCCGCGATTGGCCGCCGCCAGCTCGCGCTCGGCGACGAGCTGGCGCAGGCGGTCCATGCCGTTCGAGGCCAGCACCTGGGCAAGTTGGGCGTAGATGCCGGTGATCGGCTCGACCCGCTCGCGCGACACGATCGGCACTTCGGCCACGGCCGCGAGGTAGGCCTGCTCGTCGAAGCCGAACTCCGCCGCCTGGCGCCGGAAGAACTCCAGGTCGGGCGGCTCGACGAAGAACTGCCCGGTTAACACGTTGGCCATGTGGCGGCCGCCGACGATGACCGGCGACGCCGTGTCGACCAGCCCGTTGAGGCAGCGATAGAGGGCGAAGTGCTCGCCGCGCGTCATGCTGCCGGCGAGCGACGTGTCGCTCTCGATGCAGCGCCGCAGCGTCGCCTGGTTGCAGCGGTGGAAGCGCGTGCACAGCGTCTGCCAGCCGGCATGCGCGATGACGACGCCGTCGAGGTCGATGATGCCGTTGGCGATGCCGGTGAGCTTGTTGAAGCTCTCCATCAAGGCCTGCAGGCCCGCGACGTCGACCAGGTCGACGAAACGGACGCCGTCCGGCACCTGCAGCTTTTCCTCGTCTCTCACCCTGTTCTCCATGCCTTGTTTCACCCCCGCGGCAGGAAGAAGTGGAATGCTGCGCCCTCTCCTTCCCTGCCTTCCGCCCATACCCGGCCGCCGTGGCGCATGACGATGCGCTTGACGATGGCGAGCCCGATGCCGGTGCCTTCGTAATCCTTCTGCGCATGCAGTCGCTCGAAGACGCCGAACAGCTTGCCGGCATACGCCATGTCGAAGCCGACGCCGTTGTCCTTGACATAGTACGTGGAACCGTCGATCGCGGCAGCCCCGCCGACTTCGATCACCGCCTCGGCGCGCGTGCGCGTGAACTTCACCGCGTTCGCCAGCAGGTTGACCAGCACCTGGCGCAACATGTCGCGATCGCCGTGCGTCGCCGGCAGCTCGCCGATCTCGAAACGCAGCGAGCGGCCCGCGGCCCCCGCCTGCGCCTCTGCGGCGGCTTCCCGCGCCAGCCCGGTCATGTCGACCGGCATCGCCGCCATCTCGCGCCGCGCCATGCGCGAAAAGCTGAGCATATCGTCGATCAGCCGGTTCATGCGGACGGTATTGGCGCGCACCTGGTCCAGCAGGCGCCTGGCTTCGCCGTCGAGCGCCGCGGCATGGTCCTCGATGAGGATCTGCGAGAAGCCGTCGATGGCCCGCAGCGGCGCGCGCAGGTCGTGCGACACCGAATAGGCGAAGGCTTCGAGCTCGGCGTTCGCCTGCTGCAGCGCCGCCGTCCTTTCCCTGACGTGCTGGCAGAGCGTGATCGCGGTCGCCAGGCGCGACATGATCGGCACGAACAGCTCCGTCAGCGGCAGCGCCGAACGCGGCGCCTCGGGGCTCAGCAGCAGCGCGGCGCCGAAGTCCGGGATCGGCAGCCGCAGCACGTGGCGATAGGGCCGGCGCGCCGGGAGCACGGCCAGCGCGTCGGGCAGTTCGGCCAGCATGGGTGCCGTGTCGACGAGCGCGGCCGGCAGCGGCATCGCTTCTCCGGTCCGCTTGATCAGCGCATAGTTGCCCACGGCGGCTTCCAGCCGCACCTCCGGCAGTGCGGAAGATGCTGCGCCGGGCAGCGACGAATAGATGATGCCGGCCGGAAAGCCCGTATGGTAGAGGAAGCGCTGCAGCGTCCTGCTCAGCAACGCCTCGACCGTCACCTCGCTGCCTATCGTCAGCGCGAGATCGTAAAGGACCGTCAGCGCCTGGACGTCGTTTACCGCCTCGGCCATGGAACTCCCACCAGGGTCGCATTGTGGAACAGCGGATAGCCGTCGCTGCGCGCGCCGCCGATCTCGCCGAGCGACAGCGCTCCCGCCACCCGTAGCGCGCCGGTTTCGCGCCTGACCGCGGCCAGTTCGTCGTTCAGCCCGGCGCCGATGTGCAGGCGGCGGCCGGCGCAGTAGAACAGCGCCAGGTCGCCGTCCCGGGCCGGCAGGCTCGACTGCGCCAGGTCGTGCGCCAGCGCGGCGGCCGCCCGGCCCGAGCCGGCCCGGGCGTCCAGCAGCGTCAGCAGCGAGTTGGCCGGGATCTCGCCGACGCAGACGATCTCGCCCTTCTCGCCCAGCGCCACCGGGATCCGCACCAGCACTTCACCGTCGGCGCGCAGGATGCCGAACGGGAAATGCACCGCGTGGCCGTAGAAGTTCTCGCGATCGATCGTCACGCCGTACTGCTCCAGCATGATCTCGCGATAGACGTCGAGCGCCGGCCGCCAGTTGATCTGCACGATGCGGTTGCCGGTCGCCGACGTCGCGGTGATCGCGTGCGTCGGCACCGCGTAGCCGTGCTCGAGGCAGGCGCCCGGATGGCCGGGCAGCAGTTGCAGCAGCACGGCGCCGGCGACGAAGCGTTCGCCGTCGAACAGGCACGGCTCGGCGACGAAACGCTCGTTGCCCGCGTTCACGCCGAAATAGCGCACGCGGTCGGCGAGGCTCAGATACCAGCTGTCGAGGTGCGTCGCGATGTTCGGCACCAGCGCGTCGAAGACGCTGAACAGCGCGGCGTCCTCGCCCTCCGCGAGATGGCCTTCGACGTAGTTCACCACCTCGCCGCAGACCCGGTCGACCGCCGTCGCGGACGCCACGTCCTCGAGCAGCAGCGGCGCCGGCGCGCCGCCGACGCGCAGCAGGATCGCGCCGCCGTCCCAGAGGGCGTCGTCGTGGATCAATTGCGGGAACAGGGCGCCGGCCAGCGCCACGCCGGCTTCGCGGCAGAGGCCCTGCAAGGCCGCGACACCGGCCTTTTCTGCTTCGGGCAGCAAGGCCAGCAGGTGGAAGGGCCGGCTGTCGCGGCGCCAATCGTCGAGGACGGCAGCGATCCGCCGCGGCGCCAAATCGCCCAATATGACCATCGCCATGCGAACCTCCCTAGTCCTCGCGCTGCTTCGTAGCGGCGGGATCCGGCCACCGGCACATCCGTAGCATAGACTGCCGATGGCGTCTCGACGAGCCTGGGGCGGACTTCAGCCGTTGGCGACGCCGCTCACGACATGGCCGGTGGGACCGGCCGCAGCGGCCGACTCGCAGTGGCCGGCCTGGTCGTCGAAGAAGAAGTCGGGCTGGAACTCCTGGAGGAACGGCCCTTTCGGCAGCCCGCCGAGGAACAGCGCCTCGTCGACGGCGATGTTCCACTCCATCAGCGTGCGCACGGCGCGTTCGTGCGCCGGCGCGCTGCGCGCGGTCACCAGCGCCGTGCGGATGCGCATCGGCGCCTGCCGGGCCGCCGCCTGCAGGCGATGCAGGGCCGCCAGCAGCGGCTTGAACGGCCCGTCCGGCAGGGGCCGGCCGGCATGCGAAACCTCGTGCGCCTGGAACGCCGAGAGCCCCCCGGCCTGGAACACGCACTCGGCTTCGTCCGAGAACAGCACGGCGTCGCCGTCGAAGGCGATGCGCACCTCGTCGGGGTGGCGGTCGGCGTCGACGAAGGACTGCGGATAGACGCGCGCCGACGGAAAGCCCGCCGTCAGCGCACCGCGCACGTCCTCCTCGAACGCGGACAGGAACAGGTGCGCGCCGAGCGGCGCCAGGTAGTGGTAGGGCGGGCGGCCGCGCGTGAATACGCCGCGCTCCAGCGACAAGCCGGCCGCCTCGGCCGAACGGAACACGCGCAGCCCCGACACCGGATCGTTGCGCGACAGGATCACCACCTCGACCCGGTGCTCGCCGCCGCCGTTGAAGGCCAGCAGCTTCTTGACCAGCGGAAAGGCGACACCGCGCCGCGCCGGCAGCTCGAGCCGCTCGAGCTGCAGCGCCATGTAGGCGGCATCGTCGCTGCCCTCGAAGACGCGGTTCTCCTCTTCGAAGTCGAACAGGGCGCGCGACGACAGGGCGACGACGAGCTTTCCCTCAAGGCTGATCGGCATGGCGGGTTCTCACGTGGAATGGGGCAACTCTACCAAACGTCCCGCCGCCGTGTAGAACACCGCCAGGCGCACGGGCAGCCCCTCGCCCGCGAACAGGCGGGCGTAGCGCTCGAGCTGCGGCCGATGGCTCTCGGCGTGCGCCGCCAAAAGCGCCGCGTCCGCCGCGACCGCGGCCGTCTTGTAGTCGACGATCCAGCGCTCGCCGTCGGCGATGAAGCTGCGGTCGACGACCTGCGTCGCGATCTCGTCGCCGACGCGGCTCGCCAGCGCGAGCTCCGCCGCCGCGTCGGCATGCGCGCCCAGCACCCAGCGGCCCTGCTCGCTCGCCAGCGTCGTCGCCAGCGCGGCCTGGACGCGCGCCGCGCCGTCCGCCGCCTCGGCCGCTGCATGGCCGCGGCGCGCGAACCAGACGCGCATCGCCGCGGCACAGGCGTGCACGCGCTGCGGCGGCCAGGCCGCCGTGCCGCTCGCGGCCATCGCCTGGAGGTAGGCATGCGCCAGCGTCCCGACCGCTGCGTCGAGCGCTCGTCCAAGCGTCTCGTCCGGCTCGGGCGCGGCGCCCGGCGCGGCTGCGGCCGAGGCTTCCGGCCGCGTGCGCAGCGGCTCGGCCGCGGCCGGCGCGGCGGCGCGGATCAGCTTGGGCACGAAGGCTGCGGCGTCGCGCTCCGCGGCCGCGCCCGGCGCATTCCCGGCGCGGGCGAAATCCGCCGCGACGGCGTCCCACAGCAAGCCGAGGAAGGTGCCGGCGGACGCGCCGGCGCCGCCGTCGGCCTTGCGCGTCGCGACGCCGACCAGGTGCAGCTTGCGCACCGCCCGCGTGGCGCCGACGTACAGCACGCGCGCCGCTTCGTTGGCCGCCCGCTCGCGCTCCAGCATGCCGATGTACTCGAAGGGCGACGGCGTCTGCGCCGGGCGGTCGCCGCGCTTGCCGAGCGGCGCGGCGATCAGGCACTCGTCCAGGTCCTCGAGCGCCACTTCCTCCCAGCGCATCAGCGGCTCGTCGTCGCCGCGGCCGCCGCGATGCAGGCCGGGCAGGATCACGGTATCGAACTCGAGCCCCTTCGACTTGTGGATCGTCATGAATTCGAGCGTGCCGTCCGCCGCGGCGTCGGGCGCGGCGTAGAGCGCCGCCATGTCGTCTTCCAGCCGGTCGAGATCGAATCGCCCCGCCCCGTCGAGGCGGTCGACGAGATCCAGATAGGCCCGCGCATCCGCCGCTTCGTCCGCGCTGCGCAGGCAGCCCGGCCCGCCGAGCGCGAGCCAGGCGCCCTCGATCCAGCGCGCCAGCCGCTGGCGCCCGCGCTGCGCGAGCGCCGTGCCGAGCACGTCGCGGGCGTGGCGCAGCCGCGCCTGGCCGTCCTGCGACAGCCTTGCCACGCGTGCCGCATCGTTCATCAGCGACCAGACCGTTGCATCGAAATCGTCGGCGGCGAGCGCGTGCATGTCGGCCAGCAGCAAGCCGCACCACGGGGCGCGCAAGATCGCCAGCCAGTTGACGCGATCGGCGCGGTGCAGCAGCGCGCGCGTCAGCGCCAGCAGGTCCTGCACGCATTGCCGCGCGCCCAGCGCTTCGATCTCGACCGCGCGGAAGCGCAGTTCGGGCCGGCGCCGGCGGATCTCGGCCACCAGCGCCTCGAGGTGGCCGCGCGCGCGCACCAGCACCGCGATATGGCGCCGCGGCCCGGTACGCCGCTCACCGTCGACGATCTCCAGTACGCGGCGCGCTTCGAGCGTCGCGCCCTGCCCGCGATCCTCGCGCTCGACGACCAGCGGATGCACGACGACGCCGGCATCGCCAAGGTCGCTGCGCGTGGCGACGAACGGCCGGTAGGCAATGGCGCCCGCAGTGATGCTGTCCTGTTCCGGGAACACGCCCGCGAACGTAGCGTTGATCCAGTCGACAACCGGCGCGCACGAGCGATTGTTGCGCGTCAGCCGCAGGCGTTCGAGCGGCAGCGGCCCGATGCCCGCCTCCGCGGCGCGCAGGAACAGCCCGACGTCGGCCTTGCGGAAGCGATACACCGATTGCATCGGATCGCCGACGGCGAACAGCGTGCGCCCGTCGCCCGGCGTCCAGCCCGCCGTCAGCCGGCGCAGCAGCTCGATCTGCGCCGGGCTGGTGTCCTGGAATTCGTCGACCAGCAGGTGCTGGATGCGGTAGTCGAGCCGCAGCGCCAGATCGCTGGGCGTCTCGACGTCGCCGAGCGCCTCGAGCGCGCGCTGCGCGACCTCGATGAAATCCGTCTCGTTGGCTTCGCGGAACACGGTCCACAGCTGCGCCGCCGCGAGCCGCAGCAACTGCGCGAGCGCATCCACGGTGCGCCATTCCTCCGGCGCGTAGCGCGGGTCCGGCAGCGCGCGGATGCGCTCGAGCGCGGCGACGTGCGGCGCGCCGGCGGCGAAATCGGCCAGGCAGGCGGCCATCGCGTCCTTGTGCGCCTTGCCTTCCTTGCCGGCCGGAAAGCCGACGCGCACGTCCACCTGCCGACGCAGCGTCCCCTCGCGCGTCAGCAGCAGCTCGCAGACGCCGCGCCACAGTGGCAGTTCCTCGACGCGTCCGCGCAGCGTGTCGTTCCATTGCGCCAGCGCCGCGATCGGCGACGCCGCGTCGAGATTTCCCGCCGCATAGTTGGCCAAGGGCAGCAGGCGCGCCTGGAAGTCGACGCCGAGGGCCATCGCCGCGGCGGCCAGGTCGCGCTCGACCAGCATGGAGAGTCCGCGCTCGGATTCCGCGCCGGCGCCCTCCGCCAGCGCGTGGCGCAGCCACTGGTCGCGGCGCGCCAGCATCGCGGCGAGCAGGCGCCGCAGCGCCTGGGCGTCGTTGTCGAGATGGCGCAGCGCCTCGGCGACGGTCTCCGCCTCGCCGCCCGCCTCCTCGATCATCGCCAGGGTGCGGCGCGATGCTTCCTCGTAATGGCGCTGCGCGTCGTCGGTGACGCGCGGCTGGGCGCCGAAGCGCGACAGGATCGGCATCTGGCGCGCCAGGCCGGCGCACAGCGCGTCGATGGTCGTGATGCGCAGGCGGCCCGGATTGCGCTCGAGCGCCCAGCCGTGCCGCTCCGCAGCGGCGACGGCGGCCGCCGACAATTCGAAGGTGATGCGCTTGTGCGCCTCGCTCGGCATCTCGCCGCGGCGCGCGCACTCCAGGCTGCCGAGAATGCGGTCGCGCATCTCGGCGGCCGCCTTGTTGGTGAAGGTGATCGCGACGATCTCCTCGGGCTCGGCGACGTGGGCGAGCAGGCGCAGGTAGCGCTGCGTCAGCAGTTCCGTCTTGCCGGCGCCCGCGGGCGCTTCGACGATGAACGAGGCCGGCTCCAGCGCGCGCCGGCGGCTTTCGGCATCCTCGGCGAGCAGGCGCTCGTCGCGGCTGCCTGCGGCCGGGCTGCGGCCCTCGACGCGCGTCGTCATGCGGCGGCCTCCTGCTGGCTGCGCCGCTCCGCCAGCCGCAGCAGCGGCTTCACTTCGCAGTAGGCCAGGGCGCCTTCGTCTTCCAGCACCACCGCGGCGACGCCCTCGCGCACTTCGCACGCCACTTCGGCGATCGCCTGCCGCCAGTGCGCGATCACGCTCGGCCAATCCGGAAACTCGGCCTCGCCGAAGCGCCGCCGGCCGCTGCGCTCGTCCAGCCCCGCGACGTCGGGCAGCAGACCGGGGCTCGCGGCGATGCCGACGAAGCCTTCCTGCCCGGCGCGCAGCCGCGCGAAGGCGACCGCGGCGACGCGCTCGTCCGCGACGTAGGCGGCATAGACCGGCAGCTGCGGCTCGGCGATGCGCGGCTTGGCCCACGACGCGCAATCGAGCTCGCGCCCGGTCTTGTAGTCGATCACGACGCGGCGGCCCTGCGCCAGCTCGTCGATGCGGTCGACCGTGAACTTCAGCTTGAGCCCTTCGATGTCGATCTCGTGCGCTTCCTCGCAGGCGACGACCTCGAACGGCTCGGGCCGCGACGCCTCGATTTCCAGCCAGCGTCCGACCAGCGCCAGCAGGCGCTCGCGCTCGAGCGCCGCGATGCGCCGGGAGAGCGGCTCGTCGCGTTCCGCGTCGAACGCCGCCAGCGCGGCATCGATCGCCTCGCCGAGCGCCGCCGCGCGCTCCTCCGAAGACAGCGCGAGCAACTGCGCCGACGAGACGCAGCGGCTCCAGAACTCCTGCAGCACGGCGTGCAGCAGGCTGCCGCGCGCCGACGCATCGAGCCCTTCGGCCGGCGCGCCGAGCGCGCGGGCGCCGAGCCGATAGCGATAGTAGGCCCACGCCGGACACAGCGCCTGCGCCTTCAGCAGATTCGTGCCGCCGCCGACGCGCTCGCCGGCCGCCAGCGGCGGCGCGCGATTGTCGTCGAGCGCGTCGAGCGCCGCCGTGCCGCACAGCGCTTCGGCCAGCGTCGGCCGAATCCGCGGCGCCGCCGATGCCGGCAACGCGGCGATCGAGGGGCTGGGCCGGCGCACGCGATCGCCTTCGCCCTGCGCCCATGAAAACGTGATCGCCGGCGCGCTGCGCAGCAGGCGGCGATGGATGGCCTGCGCGAACGCCGTCTCCACCTCGGCGGAGGC
>DAIDAU010000216.1 GCA_027310465.1 Rhodocyclaceae bacterium | reverse complement strand
CCCCATACGAGGATGCGCTTTCCCGATAGAGGCTCACCGTGCCACTCGGGAAACCGAAGACTTGGCACATTGATCAAAGCCGGCACGACGCCGCGACGTGCCGCGTGCAATCGCCAGCCCTCTTCATAGTGCCCCAAACGCAGCAGAAGGAGCGAGAGGTTCCACTCGAGGCTCGCATCACAAGGCGCCGCCCCCAGCCCGGCCCGATACAGTCGTTCCGCTTCCCCAAAATCCTTGCGATGCTTGATCAGCAGGAGGCCGAGATTAAGGTAGGCAACCGGGTGGCCTGGCTGGTCTGCTATCACGTGCTGGTATTCATGTTCGGCCTCGTCGACGCGTCCGAGCTGCTCGAGACAGTCTGCGAGATTAATCCTTGCTTCAAGATTATCCGGAGCGCCGTCCAATGCGGCGCGAAAATCCCCTTCTGCCTCTTGCAGTTTGCCAAGATCGACGTTCGCAACGCCGAGATTATTCCGTGTCCTCCAGCTTAGCGGCTGCAGGGCCAACGCTTTGGCGTGGAGCCTCCTTGCTTCCTCGGGGCGCCGCCGAAGGCGGCAAAGGATGCCCAAATTGTTGAGGAGGTCCGGGTTTTCCGCTTCAAGCCCCATGCCCAGCCGGTAGGCGTGCTCCGCTTCCTCGTACTGCCCGATCATCCGTCGCGCATATCCGAGGTTGCTGTATCCGGCGGCACTCGGTGCCAGGCTGACAAGGCGCTCCAGCATGCCGGCGGCCTCGCGGAAGTTTCGCTGCTGGCACGCAAGAGCCGCCGATTGCTCCAGCGTCTCGACATGGCCTGCATCCGGCGCGGGCGTCCTCTCCAGAACGTCGGCGGCGGTTGCGGCACGGCGCCTCGACTTTCTCGCCTGGCGAGCGGCAATTCGGACGTCAAACCATTCCCTTAGTAGTCTGCCGATCATGCTTTCCAATGTTTGCCAGGAGGAGCAATGTTGCCGCGAACGGTTCCGCCTAGTCAAGGACAGCGGTCCCGGACGGGTGGCATAATCGGACATCGGCGGCGCCTGATCCATCCCGACATAAAAGATGAAAATTTCCTTGGTCGTCCCTTCGAATCGGACCTCGAATACAACGATCGCGCGAATTCTGGAATGGTCTTCGCTGGATTCCGAGAGGTTTGAGCTGGTAGTCCGGGACAACTCCGAGGACGAGAGGAAGCACGAATGGCTGGCCCGGATCCAGTCCCCAGCGCTCAAGCTGCGTTGCGTCCCAGCCTGCAGCATGGGTGAAAATGTCCGCGAAGCGATGGATTTGGCCACCGGCCAGTTCGTCTTCTGTGCGGGCGACGACGACTGGCTTTCATTGCGCGCATTTGAGCAGTTGCATACGCTGGCGGAGCAATGGTCGAGCGATGCGTCGGTCGGCTGTCTAACGGGTTGCTATTTGGTGGAGACTTCACAGAACACCGGATTCTTCCGCTACTCGGGACTCGATGCAGTGGAGGCCGAGCCCCGTATTGCGAACTATCTGCAAGCGAACACCACGAATTTTCTGTTCTACTCGGCAGTGCGGCGATCTGTCCTATCGGCATGCCTGGACTTCATGTCCCGGCTCCCATACTCCTTCAGCTACGTGGACCAGCTCATGGTGCTGGTGTACTTGGCGTTGGGCCGGGTGATGCAGATCGAACGCGTTCACTACAGTTACGACATGGGTCCTTGGGAAAGCGCCGAAGGAAGCTTGAACAAGGATCGCATTTTCTATCGTGCTGCCGGCCTGCCAATCGAGTATGACCGGCTTCATCACCTGTTTTGCGGCCTCGAAGGCGCTCTCCTCTTGAAATCGAACTTCATCGCCGAGAGGACATCGCTGCCACTGGGCAACGCCGCCGATATTTGGTTCCGGTCCATGTTCGCAAAATTCCGCGGGCATAACCGGGAATTCGGGTACGAGCGGAATGCGGCGGACGAGGCCACGCGGAAGCTGAAGGAGACGTTGTTAGCGCGAAGAGAACTCGACATGCATGAACTTCTTCTCGACGTCTCCGAGACCCTGGCGGTTGCCGACCCTGCGGGAGCAGAGCGCTACTTCAAGTTCTGGTCAACGCTGTAGCGGCTACTACAGCGGGGCCACGATCCGCGTCGTCGCCAAGGAGACGAACGCCTTGTCGTAGCCGGCTGCCGACAGCTTCTTGCGCAGCCTCAGGCAAAGCTGCCCCTTGCCGAAGATTCCCCATTCATGCTCTTCGCGATGCCGGGCCGCCCTCGCTGCCAGTCCATTGAGGAGGGTATTGATCCGACGGATCGCGGCAGGATCGTACTGCTCAATGGCGTCGCGAGGAGCCCAGCGCGATGCGGCCTCCGCGAGGCTATCAGCCAGCGCATCCACTTCGCTGTTCCGAAACAGATCACGCAGGAATGTGGCGAGCATACGTTCCTAGGCGGTCGCCAGCTTTGCGACCGTGCCCACGCCATCAGCCGGCAACAGATCGCGGAGGACCGTTTCGAAGCGGCTGAGGAAAGCAGCGACGGTAACCTCGGTCCCCTCAAGAATGGTCGGTGGAGGCGCCCTGCCCTCCAGGCATGTTTGCAGATGCGCGGCCAATGCTGCCGTGTCGCCCACGGGATGCTTGAGGCAGTTCTTCCCGTCGACCCATATGTCGCGATAGACCGGCAGGTCCGAGATAACGACCGGCACACCGAAGTGGGCCGCTTCCAGGAGAACCAGAGGCTGGCTCTCGTCGCCAGACGGCAGGGAGAGAATGTCGGCCGAAGCGAGATAAGCCGCTGTCTGCGACCTGCTCATTTCGCCCAGCAGCCGGAACCGCGGATCGTTTTCGAACGCCCGCTGCGTCTCGACGGGCAACGTCCCGACATAGTCGGTCTCTCCGATGAAGAGGCATTCAACATCTTGCCGCCCCAACTCCTGCACGGCTGCCACGAGATCCCAAGGCCGCTTCCTGATATACACGCCGCCAATGAAGACGATGCGCTTCTTGCCCGGAGGCTTGGGAACCGTTATGCCACCGGTCGTCGGCATGGTCGGCAAACAGTTAGGGATGATCGAATATCGCGATTCTGGAAGGGCGGAGGTGAAGGAACCGAAGATGCGCTCGGCCTGCCAGCGGCTCTGGAACACGACGTGCGCGCACAAGGAGAAGGCCTGCTTCCAGTATCCAAGCGGGACGTTGGCGCTGAGCACCGTTTCTCCCTCGTGGACCCACAGCAGGCAAGGCAGTCGCCGGCCGATCTGCATGACGTTGTCGAGTCCCGAAACCACCGTGTTGGCGATTGCCAGGTCGTACTGGGCCGCGTCGACGGCGTCCACGACGCCCACGCCGATCCTCGCAAGCATTTCCTGGTCGGCTTCTGGCACCTCGGTGGCCAAAGCGGTCACCTGCCAGCCCAGATCGCTGACCAAGCGGACGAGCAGGAAAGTCATCATCTCGGCAGCGCCGTTGCCTTGGTACGAATGCGTCAGCGCCAGTATGCTCGGAACGTCCGCCCTTCGCGCAAATGAACGATTCGTCGTCGGCACGGGCGCCGGCGTCCAGGACGGCGAAGAAGCGCCGCGCGCGCCGAAGATTTCTTTCAGCAGACGGACAAGTATCATCTGTTCACATTCCTACGTAGGTCAGCATCTTGGCGCGCAAAACGGTTGCCAATTCTGCCATCACGCTGCTCCAGTCGCCAGGGGTCTTCTGGCGGTCTTCTGGCGGAACAGCCGAGGCAGTTGCGCCGGGGTGGTCTGTATCTCGGTCCCAACGTGCAGAGGCAGGCTGAGACGCAGGCCCCAATAGTCGTGCGCTGGCAGCCCTCGTCGAACCTCCCGGACATAAGCAGGACACACGCGAGATTGTTCTGCGGCTCCATGTACTGCGGCTCCAAACGCAATGCTTCCCGGTAGTGGTGCTCGGCCTGCTGCAGATCGTTCGCGGCCAGGCAGGCGTGCCTTTCACTTTGAGCCGGCTTGCCGCCATGCGAATGATGGCGGAATTCGCGACAGCAAGTGAACCATGGTTAGCCAGGAGCCCCGCCAACACACTAGGCAATTGTCCTTGCTCAACCCATAGACATATATTCTTGTGTCATTAGACGACGAGCGGAGCAGGCAACATGCTGCGATCGGTTACAATCGCCGGAACATTCTTGCGCAGGGGTAGCTTATGCTTTTCAAGTGGTTCGATGCTCGAGAGGCAACTGAGTTTGGGATTGCCATAGCGGATTTTTTCGCGAAGCGCGTGCCGGTGGATTCCATTCCGGCAACCGAAGAGAAGCCGCTGCGCCGGGTAGGCGAAGTCGTGGGCAAGATCCAGATGCAGGCACAGAGCTTCCGCCTCGGGCACAAGCTCAACGTCTACAAGAAGGCGAAGCTGGCAAACGCGTTCCAATGGAAGCTCTTCGACCTCGGCTACAATAAGAGGATCGTGGAGGAACTGACCAAGGAGTTGTTGCGCCACCTGTGATTCGCGGCGGCGCGACGAGCTTCAGCCGCGCTTAGCCAGGGTGCTCAATTCTGCGGCGGCCCCGGACACTACGCTGTCCCAATCGTCGGGCGATGGCTGACGGAAAATCCGCAGGCTGGGGTACCACGGAGGATCCTCCCGCTCCAGCAGCCAACGCCATTCGCTGCCGAAGCGATTTAGCAGCCATGTCGGGCGCCCGAGTGCACCGGCCAAGTGCGCCACCGAGGTATCGACACAGATGACCAGATCGAGCGCTTCCATCAGCGCCCCGGTGTCCTGCATGTCCTCGCATTCGCCCATCCAATCGATGATCGGCCAATCGACGCCCTTCAACTGGCTGGCCGGTTCGCCTTTCTGAAGACTCACCCAGGTCACGCCGGCGATGCCGAGCAGCGGCGCGAACTTCACCAGCGGGATGCTTCGCTGCCGGTCCTTCGCCAGTAGCTTGTTGCCGCCCCAGGCGAGTCCAACCTTCAGGCCAGAATGCAGCGCCAGGCGGTCTTTCCAGCGCTGCGTGGCATGGTCGGGCACGGAGATGTAGGGCACGCGGTTCGGAATGGTGTCGAGCCGCGTCTGGAACAGGAAGGGCAGACTCATCGTCGAGCAGTGCCGATCGAAACGCAGGCCGTCGACCGGGCTCGGCTTCAGCACCACCTCGTCCACGGCCGGCAGGCGGTCCACCAGGCGCACCAGTGCCTTTTCGCAGTGCACGACGATCCGGCCTACGCCCCGGTCTTTGATCATCGGGAGGTAGCGCAGCATCATCAGCGTATCGCCCAGCCCCTGCTCGGTCCAAATCAGCAGGGCTCCGCCGTTCAAAGGTTCGCCGTTCCAATATTTCTCCGGCGTGAAGGTCCGGCGGAAGAACTGGGCGTCGGTCTCGGCGCTATTGTCCTTTCCGCAAAGACGGGGCAGCATCGCTTCGTGGGCTGCCCAACCTCTCTCGTAATCGCCCAACAGGAGCAGCAGCAAGGCGTGAGTCACTCGGATGTCCGGGTGGTCCGGATCCAGCGCAAGTGCGCGCTCATAGCAGTCCAAGGCCTCTTTGCGTTGGCCCATGTCCTCGTAAACCACGCCGAGAAAGTGGATCGGCGTCGCCATATCGGGGTTCATCGCGATCACCCGCCGGTACTGCGCGAGCGCCTCCTCGTTGCGGCCCAGCTTGTTGAGAGCCGTGCCGCGGTTGCACTGGGCTTCGATGGAATCCGGGACGACCGCGATCAACTCGTCCATCAATTGGAGCGCATCCGCGTGCCTATCCTGTTCCGCGTAGAGATTCGCTAGACGCCAGTGCACTTCGGGCGTTGCCTGCGTTTCTAGGTAGGACGGTCGCATTTCGAGGATATGCCGATAGCAGGCAATCGCTTCGTCCAGCTGGCCTTGGGCCTCCGCCGTGATGCCAAGTTGGAAATGGGCCTGCCAAAGCGACGGCTTCAGTGCAGCCGCCCGCAGCAGCAACTGCTCGGATTCCGCGTACCGCTTTTGCTCGCGCCGCACATGACCGAGGTTGACGTGGGCTTCGGCATAGCCGGGATGCAGCCGGATCGCCTCCTCATAGCATTCGGCGGCGAGATTCAGCTCGCCTGTGGCCAGATGCTCATTGCCGCGATTCTTGGCTGCCTCCGCGGCGCGTCCCGGCTCGGCGACGGACCTGGAGTCCTGTTGCCCTCGATGAAAGATGAGGTCGAGAAATCCCATGATGCAAGCGGCTGCCGGGTAGAACGAAACCGGATTATGGCAAGAAAAAAGCCCCGCATTGCGGGGCTTCTTATACGGACGAAACCTGCTCAGCATATGCCGGAGGTGACGCAGCCGCCGCTCTTGCCCCACGTCAGATTGTAGCCGGTGGACGCGGTGCCGTTGGTGGTCGGCGTGAGGATGTAGGTCTCGCCGCCCAGGCCATTGCTGGAAACCGCGGTCGCCGTGATAGTCCCGTTGGTGCCCACGGCCACGCTCGAAACATAGCCGCTCGCGCCGGCCGCCGACGGAATGCCGTTGGTGCCCGCGGTTCCGCAGCTGGCCACGGCCTGCTGGTCCTGGAAGCAAGCCTCGACCGCCAGCTTGAACGGCGACGTCGCCTGCACCACTTCCGTAAACTTCGCCTTCTTCGTGTACTGCTGGTAGTTCGGGATCGCGATCGCGGCCAGGATGCCGATGATGGCGACGACGATCATCAGTTCGATGAGGGTAAAGCCTTGTTGGACTTTGCGCATTAGATTCTCCAATTGGAAGCACTTGATCGTGCCGGTACCATAAGGCAAGAACCACGCCTAACTCTACACCGCGGCTATAGAGGGGAATTGTGACAGGCATGCGCCCTTGGCCCGCTATTGCGGGCAATAAGTGACGATTTTTGTCACCTTCCCGGTGACCGATATCCCGGAATCTTCCCCTCGTCGACCACGTCCATCTGCCCCTCGTCGAGAAACTTCTCGGCGTACGTGAGATACACCTTCTCGTGCACGAACACCTCGAACAGGTCGGGATCGATGTGCCCGCCTTCCGCGAACTTACCCATGATATTCATTGCCTGCGACAGCTTCATGCCGGGCTTGTACGGCCGGTCGCGCGCCGTCAGCGCCTCGAAGATGTCGGCGATGCCCATCATGCGCGCCTGCACCGACATCTGGTCGCGCGTCAGACCCTTCGGATAACCCTTGCCGTCCATCCGCTCGTGATGTCCTCCGGCGTATTCGGTCACATGGGTCAAATGCTTGGGCCAGGGCAGGCGCTCGAGCATCTTGATGGTGGCGACGATGTGGTAGTTGATCGTCTCGCGCTCCTTCGGCGTCAGCGTGCCGGCGCGGATGGTCAGGTTTTCGATTTCCTCCGCCGCCAGGAACTCCGTCTCGACGCTTTCGACGTTGCGCCAGCGGCGCTGCTGGCCGATGTCGCGGACGCGCTGCTGGTCGGCTTCCGACATGAATTCGCCGCCGGTGTTGGACTTGCGCAGGAAGGCGCGGTCGTCTTCGATGCCTTGCACGTCTTCCCAGTATTCCGCCCACAGCTCGGCTTCGGCGGCGGCATCCTTCTTGTCGCGCAGCCCCAGCACCTTTCGCAGCGTCTCGATCTCGGCGTCGTGCTTGAGCACCTCGAAGCGCGTGTCGACCAGGCCGATGCGATCGTAGAGGGTCTGCAGCTTGGTGGCCTTGTCGACGACATGCACGGGAGTCGTCACCTTGCCGCAGTCGTGCAGCATGCCGGCGATCTTCAATTCGTAGCGGTCCTTGTCCGACATATGGAAGTCGGCGAGCGGCCCGGAGCTCGTGGCATTGACGGCCTCGGCGATCAGCATCGTGAGCTCCGGCACGCGCTGGCAGTGGCCGCCGGTGTAGGGCGACTTTTCGTCAATCGCCAGGTTGATCAGGTTGATGAAGGACTCGAAGAGGTCTTCCAACTGCGAGATCAGCATGCGGTTGGTCAGGGCGATCGCCGCCTGCGAAGCCAGCGACTCGGCCAGGCTCTGGTCCGCTTGCGAGAACGGCACGACTTCGCCGCTCGGATCCTTGGCGTTGAGCAACTGCAGCACGCCGATGATCTCGTTCTCGTGGTTCTTCATCGGCACGGTGAGGAAGGACTTCGAGCGGTAGCCGGTGCGCTCGTCAAACGTGCGCGTGCCGCTGAAATCGAATCCCGCCTCCTCGTAGGCGTCCGCGATGTTGATCGTCTTGTCGTGGATCGCGGCGTACGCCGCGACGAGCGAATTGTTCGGCTCGCCGCGCTCGTTGGCCAGAGGCAGGTCGCGGAAGCTGTTCCGGTCGATCGCCTTGCCGCTGGCGCCGCCCATCTTGACGCCCAGAGAATCGGTGCGCACGATCTCGAAGCGCAGCGCCTGGCCGTCCTCGGTCTTGCGATAGAGCGTGCCGCCGTCGGCGTGCGTGATGTCCTTCGCGGCATCGAGGATCGTCTCGAGCAGCCGGTCGATGTTGCGCTCGCGCGAAAGCGCGGCGCCGATGGCGTTGAGCTGTTCGAGCCGGTGGAAGAGATCGGCTTGCGTGTCCACGGTTAAACTCCTCTTTTTGTAGTCCCGGCGCCGGGCCGCCCCAAGCCGGGACGGCAAGCGGCGGAGCCGCAAACCCATCGACTGTCCCCACGAAGCTCCCCCAAACTTCGAGCGCGCGAGCTCGCGGGCTCCCCTCCGCGAGGAGGGGCCGGGGGAGGCGGGCTCTACTTGATGCAGACGGCGCGGACTTGTTTCATATCCGTTATTCCCTGCAGCACCTTTTCCATGCCGTCCATCTTCAGCGTCAGCATGCCGTCCTCCAGCGCCTGCGCCACCAGTTCCGCGACGCGCGCGTGTTCCTGGATGAGCTTCTTCACCGGATCGGTGCCGACCATCAGCTCGTGCAGGCCGACGCGGCCTTTGTAGCCGGTGTTGGCGCAGGTGTCGCAGCCCTTCGGCCGATAGAGCTCAAACTTGCCGTTCTTGCCGTAATCCTTCAACAGGCGCTGGTAGACGGCTTCCATGGCGCCCTTCTGATCCTTCTTGAAGGTCGCGGTGTTGACGAGTTCGGAGCAGTACTCGGTGATGAAGTGCTTGGTCTCCGCCTCGTCCGGCGTGTAGGCCTCCTTGCACTTGCACAGCCGCTTGGCGAGGCGCTGCGCCAGGATGCCGAGCAGCGCGTCGGCGAAGTTGAACGGGTCCATGCCCATGTCGAGCAGACGGATGATGGACTCCGGCGCGCTGTTGGTGTGCAGCGTGGCGAACACCAGGTGGCCGGTGAGCGAAGCTTCGATGCCGATGCCGGTGGTTTCGGCGTCGCGCATTTCGCCCACCATGATGACGTCCGGATCGGCCCGCAGGAAGGCCTTCATGATCGTCGCGAAGTCGAGGCCGGCCTTCTTGTTGATCTGCACCTGGCGCAGGCCCTTCTGCGTGATTTCTACCGGGTCCTCGGCGGTCCAGATCTTGGTGTCGGGCGTGTTGAGGAATTTCAGCACCGAGTGCAGCGTCGTCG
>DAIDAU010000214.1 GCA_027310465.1 Rhodocyclaceae bacterium | reverse complement strand
ATGCCGGATCGCGTCCCTCAAGCACGAGTTGCTGAAAGGCGAGGTCTTGTCTTAGCAATGCCCGGAGTTCCGCGCGAGATCTGCAGCACTCGGCGATCATGTGGGCGAGCCAGTACGGTGGCAGACGCGGATGCAGCCTATGATTAGATGTCATCGCCATGTCTTGTTCGCCTTGAGGCCGGTCCCAAGCGCATCGAGATTGGCGTTCATGTCGTCGATGCGCTGTTGCTTTACCTGCTCAGCGATGTTGATGCCGGCCGCCTCGTTCGTCTTCTCGTCGAGCTTTATCGACAACGCCTGGCGATTCACCGCGAGCATATCGGTTGCCACGTTGCCGGAAGCGGCGGCAAGCGTATTCAACTGCGCTAGACCGTCGAGATTGCCTTGAAGGTTGGGCACGTTATCCGAAGCCGTCTTGAAGGCCGCCGACGTCTTCTGCAAATCCTGCAGCTTCTGGTTGTTGTCGTTGAACATCTTGGCGAAGACTCCGCCGCGGTTCTGCGCCTGCTGCGCAATGTATTGCGCATATTGCGTCGGCGTCAGGTTCATTGAGACACCGCCCTGCAGCGTTCCATTGACAACGTTCTGTGCCTGGCTGGCAGAGAACGACAATGACGTCGCCGCGTTGTAGAGCTTCAGCAGGTCCCCGGCCTGGTCGCCGAAGGGCGAAAGCACGCCGCCGATGACCTGTGCTGGCAACTGCTGCAGGTTCTGCACCATCGTCATGTACTGGCTAACCTGCGTGGCCAGCTGCTGCGCACTCTGTACGGTCTGTGACAGCAGCTCACCGTAGTTCATGTACTGCGTCACCTCGTTCCCGCAATTGGTGCAATTTACGGACCATTGAGCTTCCGCACTGCCCCATAGCGCGAACGAGAAGAAGATGGCGACGATCTTATTTTGGAGTTTCATTTCTTTTCAGCCCTCCCTGCGTATCCATGTGGACAAGTCGAGTAGTAGCAGTAGCATCCGTACGGATCGGTGTAGCAGTTCGGTGGTGGTCCCGAGCAAAAGGCAAATGGATTAGCCGTGCAGGGATTGAAATAACCGGCCCCAGCAGCGGCAGCCGCCAAAGCCGCTGTTGCAGATCCGCTGGAATCGGATTCGCCATTGGTCCGATCTCCCTGGTTCCCGGTGGTCACGTAGTAGCTTCCGTCGTCGCCCGTCTGAAGCATGTCCACAATCTGATCGGTCTCGGCGCCGCTGTCCGGATCAAATGTCCTCAGAAGGCACTTGCGCGTTGGCAGTGCAATGTTCTGGGGCATCCACTGCGGCGGACCTATGAAGACGACGGCCCCATTGGCCGGGCGGATCGTGCCCGCCGGACAATTCCATTTCTGGACGCGAACGACACGGGCGTTGTTTTGCGCGCCGGCGCCGCCGAGAGTCCCGCCATCGATGTAGAGGGTCGTCTGATTGTCGGCAAGCTGTTCCTTGAGGACGTTCTGTGCCAGCGCGATGGTTGCAACGGTAGCCATCGCGACGGCCACGAGGGTGTGCTTTTTCATAGCGATTGCATCTCCTTGATGTAGCGTTCCTTCCAGTCGGTGGCACCCGACGCGTAGTGCTTGTCAAAGATGATCTGGGCCGCCATATCCGAGCGCAGGCAGGCCAGCGTGTCAGGGTCAAAGCGCAACTGCACCATGCGAGAAACGACGCCCTGTTGGATCAGGTAATCGCGCTTCTGCGTTCCAGTGGCGATACGTTCGACCTGGCTCTGGGTAAGTTCGAACTCACGTCGATAGATGTGCGATAGGGACTCGGAAAGCGCATTGCGGTTGGGAAGGTAGATGCGATTGGGGATGTTGTCGCGTAGGGATGCGAAGATCTCTGCCTTGGCGAGATCCTCGACGGATTGCGTATCCATCCACACCACCGCGCACCGCTTGGCCAAGGTCTTGAGCCAGTCGTTGAGCTTTTCTCGGTACAGGGGCCGTTTCAGAAGATGCCACACCTCTGCAAGGTAGACGAAGGTCGGACGGACGATGCCTTGTTCCCGTTGAGCGCGCAGCATCGTGTCGATGCAGTCGAAGCAATATTCCATCGTCGGTATGGCCACTTGCTCGTTGGTCAAAAGCTTGCCGATCTCGACACCGACGATCCCCTTCGCGAGGCCGAATCCGTCGATCGGGTTGTCGAAATACTTGGCCTGGACACGACCGCCCACCCACGGCTCAAGCGCCGAGCGAAGCCGAGGCCTGCCAATGGCGGCAAACACAGCCCCAAGCGTCTTGAGTTGCGGATCGTCGAGCTTCATTACGCCGCGCAGCGCAGCTTCGAGATCCTTGCTGTCATCCGAATCGAGAGAGTAGTCGCGCTGCTGGGCCAGCAACTCGATCCAATTCATCGTCCATTCGAAGTTCTCCGGCGCAAGGCGCGCGATCGGATTGAAGCGCAGTGAACTGCTGTCACCCGCGAAGTCAAGATATGCACCGTCCTGAAGCAGGATGGGAATCCGCGACGAATAGTCACGATCGAACACGATGATCTGCGCATTCGGATATCGGCGGAACTGTGCTGCAATCAGGTTTGCGAGAACGGACTTCCCTGCTCGAGTCGGCCCGGCAAGAAAGCCGTGCCCGAGATCGCCCATGAACAGGTTGTAATACAGCGGCGTCGCATAGTCCGTCGGCAGCACAGCGACGGCGGGACAGGGTATCTTGGTCTGTTCGGTCAAGTACGCGCAATGCGGATCGCCTCGTGTCACCGTATGCACGGGTGCGATCATGGCGAAGGCTTTCGTGTTGAAGAACTTCCACCGCGCACACTCTTTCCACATGCCGGGAATTGATGTGGCAAAAGCGCTCACCAGATGCGATTCCTCGCACTCGGGTTTCAGATGGGCTGTTCGTAACACCGCCTGCACCCGCTCCGCTGTCTCGTCCGCCTCTTCAAGTGTGTCGCCATAGCAGATCACGGAGAAATAGAACCAAAGGCCACCTTTCTTACCCTGGGTGAAGTCGCCGAGCGCCTTGGTCGCTTCCTGGGCCAAGCGCTGGTGGCCGGGGTTAACCGGGGCGCCTTCCGAGTTGCCGCGATCGACAACGGCCTTGGCAGTCGCCTTCCATGAGTAGCGTCGATTCGAGTGAAAGTTGCGCATGCGCTCCGCATGCGTTTCAGCTTCGGAGCGCGGCACGGACCGCAGTGCGTAGGTAATCGTGAGTTCGCCTGGAATCGAGTACAGGCGATCGAGAGCGCCCAATTCCAGTCGTTCGGGAAACTCGGCGATGGTGACTGCCACGGCAAACTTCTTCTTGAAGCTGGAGAAGTGCAGAAAATCCCGGCCAGGCATCATCGTGCCCTCGGGGATGGCCTCATCCAGCAAGGGCGGACAGTCGAGCGGGTCCGGTTCTTCGCTGTTCTCGTCGGCGAGCCCCGGCAGGTCCAGCTTCTCTTGATCAGCCGACTGCGGTGAGATTGTCCCATGCAGAAATGCACCGAGATCGGCGTCCGAGAGACGTCTGAAATGCAAGTCGGGCAGAGAGCTCACCATATCGGCGACGATCTGCTCAACCCGCTCGCAGGCCTCAAGGAGCTCTGGCGGCGTGTACGGAAACACGCACTGGTCATCGAACACAGTCTTGGCCGCATTTACCACGGCAGAGGAAACGGAGTCGCCGCGCTTAAGCGCGTAGGCCACCCGTTCCTTCAGGCGTGCAACACCGGCGTGGGCCTGCAGGACGGTGGAAAGGAAGTGACGATTGATGAAGTTCTTGTCAGCGAAGAACGCGGCGCGACGCGCATTGTCGATGCGCTGGCTGATGGGGTCGGGAAATGTCGAGTCCGGGTAGTGGCTTGTGCGCCGGCGATGCACGGTCCACCAGTACATCAAGGGTTCTTCTTGCTGATAGACCATCAGCTTATTGACCGACGCAGCCAGGCCCTTGAGCATTTCTTTCGACGCGCCGTCCGTGTCGACGCCTTCGAATTCCTGACAGGCGAGAACACCGCCGTCCTTGTTCGCGATCAGGTTGGCGCGAACAGGAAAAAGCCAGGGCGCGAGTTCCGCGTTCGGGCGACCCTCGTGCTGCTCTCGGGCGACGGCGCCAATATCCCGATCCTGGACTCGCGCCATCAGTTGCTGTTGAAACGACATATCGCTCATCAGATCAGATC
>DAIDAU010000201.1 GCA_027310465.1 Rhodocyclaceae bacterium | reverse complement strand
GCCCACGTTCGTCGTGCCGATCACGGCGCCGATGCTGTAGCTGGTCTCGATCGTGCCGGAGTTGAGTCCCACCAGCCCTCCCTGCAACTGCAACCCAGCCGCGCTGTATAGCGGGGCATATACGCTGCCGGTGGCAAACGCGTTGCGGATCGAGCCCTCGTTGTCGCCGACCAGGCCGCCCTCGAGGGCGCTGAAAGCGACTTCACCCGTCGCGAAAGAACTGGAAATGGTTCCCGCGTTCCGCCCGACGAGTCCGCCGCTCATGATCGCGCCATGCACCCGCCCCGTCGCATAGGCATGATCGATGGTGCCGGTGTTGTAGCCGACCAGACCGCCGGCGCCCGTCGAGGGCGGGGTGAAAGCGCCGGGGCCGGCGCTGTCACCGACAACGTCTCCCGTCGCGAAGACGTTGCTCAGCGTGCCGCTATTGCTTCCGGCGAGCCCGCCCAGATAATCGACGAAGCTCTGTACGACGCCGGTGGCATAGGAATCCCGCACGGTGCCGCGATTGTCGGCGACAAGCCCGCCTGCCAGCGATGTGGAGAAGCGGATGGCTCCCGTGGCGTGCGAGCCTTGAATGGTGCCGAGATTTTGTCCCACCAGGCCGCCGGCGCCCCACGCCGTAATGTTGCCTGTCGCGTACGCGTCCGTGATCGTGCCGGTAGTGCCGTTCAATCCGACCAGGCCTCCGGCATAAGACAGACTGCCGCTCACGTTGCCCGTCGCGTAGCTGTTCGCGATCGTGCCGCCGTAGTTGATGCCGACCAAACCTCCGACCAGTCTCGCACCGCTGACGCTGCCCGAAGCCCAACTGTCGGCGAGTTCGCTCTGGTAGAGCAGGCCGACGAGGCCGCCGATATTCACGCCATCGGGATCGATGCCGATCACGTCGGCCGACGAGGAACTATGCGTCACGAGAGAACCGATATCCGTGGCGCCGACCAGACCTCCGACGCTACCGTAGCCGCTGACATTGCCGGAGGAGCTGCTGCCGCTGATGGTGCCCGGCGCCCATCCCGCCAGCGCGCCGACGAACATGTAACCTGTAATCGAGACGTCCGCCAGATTCACGTCGCGGAGGGTTCCGCTGCTGGCGCCGAACAGGCCGATCCAGTTCGTTGACGGCCGGTCTATCGTCAGGCCCGCGATCGTATGGCCGCCGCCGTAGAACGCGCCGGTAAAGGGCGCAAGGTTGTATCCGACCGGAACGAATCCCGCCCCGCCGTTCCAGCCTGCCGTGGCCGATGCATCAATGTCGCGCCCCAGTGCATAGTTGCCGCCGAGATTTGTGTTGATCGCCTGCAGCTGGTTCACATCATTGACCAGCATCCACGCCGTCAGCGTGCCGCCGTCGTTGAGCGTCGCGTCGCCGGAGTAGGCGGTCGGCGTCGCATAGCTCGGCCCGTTGCCGTTGTCGCCGGCGCCGTTGCTTCTGCCGGTGGGGTTGTAATAGATGTCGAGCGCGCCGCCGTTCAAGGTCACGTGCCCCGCACCCGAGAAGTTCACCGTGCCGCAGCCCGCTGTCCCCGCGACGCAGGCGCCGGTATTGTCGGCGCGCAGCGTCACGCTGCCGGTGCAGGCATTGCTGATCGGCTGATTGACGTTGACGCTGTGCCAGGCCGATAGCGTCAGGCTGTTCTCGCTGTCCCACATCACCGCGTCGCTGACGTTGATGTCGCCGATGCCGGGCGTCGAGCCTTGGCTGCTGAGGATCGTGACGTTCGTCGTATTGAGCTGGCCGGCGAGCGTACTGCCGCGGATGTCGCCGCCGCTTGCCGCGATGTTGAAGTCGACGGGATCGATGAGCCAGGTGCCGGTCGTGCCGGCAGGCGCGGCGGTGGTGACGACCGCTTCGTCCGCCACCTTCACCTGCGCGCCGGAAGTTTCGATGAATCCGCCGCTGCCGCCGTTGGGCGCGGAGGCGTCGAGCGTGCCGCCGACCTCGACGATGCCGCCTTCCTTGCCGCCCACCAGCCGGATCGTGCCGCTGCTCGCATCGATGGTGCGCGCCTCGATGATGCCCGCATTGTTGACGACCGTGCCGACCAGCGCGTCGGCCGCGCGCGCGCTGAGCAGCACGGCGCCGCCGTCGGCCTGGATCAGCTGCCTGTTCTCGGCCAGCGCGTCGACGATGCCCGCATCGACCTGCAGGCTGAGCAGCTTGTCGCCGGCGAAGTCGAGCGTGACCTCGCTGCCGGCGCCGAGCGCCACGGTGCCGAGCCGCGCCTGGATGACGCCTTCGTTCGATACCCTGCCGCCCAGCATGGCGACGTAGCCGCCGTCCGCGGCGGTGATGCTGCCCTGGTTGACCACCGTGCCGCCGCTGCCGGCGAAGGTTCGCTTGCCGGCGAGGAAATCCGCGTCGCTGATGTTCAGCGTCGAGGCGACCAGGCCGCCGACGTTGACCTGGGCGGTCGAGCCGAACAGCACGCCGTTCGGGTTGAGCAGCCACACCTGCCCGTTGGCGGTGAGCTTGCCGTAGATCTGGCTCGCATCGGCGCCGAGCACGCGGTTGAGCGCGATGGCCGAGGCGTTCGGCTGCGCGAAATTCACCGACTCGTTGGCGCCGATGCCGAAGCTTTGCCAGTTGATGGCGAGATTCTGCGACTGCTGCGTTACCGTCATGGCGCTGCCCGTGCCGCCGATGCTGCCCTGCCCCACGGAGATCTGGCCGCCGACCGGCAGGGCATACGCCGCAGCGGAAAGCAACGAGAGCGCGATAGCGCCGATGCATGCTCCGGTGCGCCTGCCCCGGCCGCGGGCACATTCGGAAGCGGCCACGCAGGCCGCCAGACCGTCGTTCCAGACGATGCGGTAGATGCGGTTCACGATATCCCCTTCAAGAAGAGCGCGCTTTGCCGAACGGCGCCTGCGCAATGAAAACTCTAGAAGAAGCGTGAAACGCCGCAATGGGCCGATGCTGCTAGCGCAGCGGCGCATCGCGATATACGCATTTCATATTGACCGACATGCCGCCGTACTTGCGTGAGGGCGGACAGGCAAGACGCTCCCGATCCTGTCGTCCCAGGACGGGTGCTACTCAGGCGATTTTGAGGGGAGGATGTTGGGGTGGCTGATGGGACTCGAACCCACGACAACCGGAATCACAAT
>DAIDAU010000199.1 GCA_027310465.1 Rhodocyclaceae bacterium | reverse complement strand
GACGAAAAAAGCTAATTTGGACAAGAGTGTGTGTGGGGAGGCCTCGACGGCCAAGGCACGGTGTCGGTAGCGACTTGTTCGTCCACTCTTTACGTCGCGGCCAACGATATCAATTCCCAGTGCACAGGAAGCACTTGGGAGACCGCAACAGCCAGTGCTACCAATCAGTTCTCAAGCAAGTACACTGTCACCGAAGTCAGTGTGAATTCTGACAATGTCATCCAACTGCAGAATCTCGTATGGGCGGATGGCGGCATAGGCTACCTGAATTGACCTGCCCCCCCTTTTTAGTCCAGGGATAACGAGACTTTCTCCGTGTTTTGTTCGCCCCGCAGCTGTTGCGTAGCGGGGATGGGGGCGTGGGGCAAGGGGCCGGCGTTTGAGGTCCCTTGCCCCACACCAGTGATGTTGAAGCTCGACCGAAACTCCTCTGGCGTTCGATAACCCAAGGCGGAGTGTGGCCGGGCGCGATTGTAATCCTGCTTCCAGTCGGCGATCTTCTCCCGCGCGTCGGCCAGATCGGCGAACCAGTTTTCGTTGAGGCACTCGTCGCGAAAGCGCCCGTTGAAACTCTCCACGTAGCCGTTCTCCATCGGTCGTCCCGGCTGGATCGTGTGCCACTGTAGTCCCTGCTCGTACGCCCACTGGTCGACGGCTCGACTGAGGAACTCCGGCCCGTTGTCGGAGCGGATCTGCCGTGGCAGTCCGCGCTTGCCTCTCAGCTCTTCGAGTACACGCACCACGCGAACCCCGCCGAGCGAGGTGTCGACCTCGATCGCCAGGCACTCGCGCGTGTAGTCATCGACGATGTTCAACGTGCGGAACCTCCGCCCTGAGCTGAGCGCGTCGGTCATGAAGTCCACCGACCACACCTGGTTCGGAGCCACCGGCTCCGGCAGCGGCTGCCGCACTGCGCTGCGCTTGCGTCCGCGCTTTCGCCGCAGCGACAGCTTCTCCTCGACGTACAGCCGATAGATGCGTTTGTGGTTCACCTGCCAGCCCTCGCGCACCAGCAGGACCTGCAACCGCCGATACCCGAAGCGGCGCCTCATCTCGGCCAGCTCGCGCAGTCGCGTCCGCAGCCTGACGTCTTCCGGGCGTCGCGAGCGATATCGGTACGTCGCTCGATGCAGTTCGATCAGCCCGCAGGCGCGCCGCTCCGAGACCGCTACTTCCGAGCGCATCACCACGACCGCCTGCCTCCGCAACCGCGGGCTCACCATTTTTTTGCTAGCACCGCCTTCAACGCTCGGATATCCACCGCCTGTTCGGCCACGATGTGCTTCAGCTGCCGGTTCTCCTCTTCCAGCGTTCGCAGCCGCTTCGCGTCGCTGCCGTCCATGCCGCCGAACTTCGACTTCCACCGGTAGAAGCACGTTCGCGTGATCCCGTGTCGACGGCACAGCTCTCCGGTCTCGACCCCGGCCTCCGACTCCTTCAGGATGGCGATGATCTGTTCTTCGCTGAATCGACTCTTGCGCACGACTCCTCCTCCTGGCCCTTGGGCGGGCCATCCTAAATGGGAGAAGTCACGTTTCGACTGGACTAATTTCCGGGGGGCAGGTCAACGAGCATACAGGATCAGGTTAGGGTATTGCCGTTCGCAATTCGGTCAGTGACGGTCGTCACATTTGTGAGAAGTTTTTACCGTCAAAGGGTGAAAGTCTCCGGCAAACGCATAGACATTTCTCCTTGCCCTGGGCGGGAGCTTGCCGTTGCTTTTATTGACTGGGCCGTGTCTCTGGCGCTGCTGAATACAGCGCGTGATCCTTGCGCGGTCACAGCCGGAGCAACAGTCTGTCCGG
>DAIDAU010000194.1 GCA_027310465.1 Rhodocyclaceae bacterium | reverse complement strand
TGCCGATCCTGCCAGCAGGAGCGAAGCCAGCAGACCCGCCAACCAGCTACCGACCAGAGATGGAATGGCCATTACCGGGTTCTCGCATCGAGAGCCTCGCAGCCGCCACCCTCCGTACAAGAAAACACCGGGCTGGGGTTGTAAGCCGGAACCGCCGAAATTTCCGTCATCCCAACTCCAGCTCCGCCACGAGCGCATCCAGGTCGATCAACTTGCCGTCGCTCTGGAAGGTGTAGTGCCCGTTCAGCAGGATGTGCCGCCAGGCCGCCGGCGACATCTGGGTGATGATCGCCAGGGTTTTGTTATTGCCGGCTGCCTCGTACTTCGTCAGCAGTCGCGACAGGATGGCCGAGTTGTAGAAGATGACCGCGTTGGCGATCAGTCTGGCGCACTGGTTGCTGATTTCGATCTCGATGTCAGTGCGCCCGGTCAGTTCCTTCTTGCCACCGACTTGGGAGATGGTCGAGCGTAGCTGGTGATAGGACTCGATGCGGTTCTGCGAACGGTGTACGTTGCGCTCCAGTTGAGGATCGCGCAGGTAGCGCAGCGTGTAGATGCTGCGAACGAGCTTGTCGAACTCGAACACCGCGCGCCGCGTCGGGTTTTGCGCGGTGTAGGTGCACAGCTTGCGGATCAGCGTGCCCTGCGTCATCTCCTTCAGTCCGAGCGTGGCGACGATCTGGTCGATGTTCGGCTTTTCGCCAATGATGAGATCGCGGTCGATTCTCCCGACCGGCCGGATCAAGCAGTTCTCGTACAGCGCCGGATCGTCGGCGCTGTACAGTTCCTTCAACTGGTCGTCGAGGTTGGTGAAGCGCGGCTCAAAGCGCAGGCCGAACCAGTGCAGGATGGCAAAGTTGGCCTTGTTGACGCTGTGCATGTCACCGGTGATCGCGGTCGGCACGATGTCCGACGTGTTGCGATACCAGATGTCGAACACGTGATGGGCCTCGTAGTCGTGCGCGCCGATCAGGTAGCCATTGAGCGGCACGTGATTGCATAGCAGGGTGTAGGCGACCACGCCCTTGCCGCGCCCGAAGTATTTGCGCGAGTAACGCGCCTTCACGGTCGGCCGCTCGACGCCGAATTTTTGGCCATCGACGGCACCGTACAGCGTGTTGAGGTCGAAGGAGTAATACGGGAAGATCGGCAACGCGGCGATGGCGTTGCTGATGCTGTCATTGGCCGCGTGCAGCGTTGCATGGCGCAGGTACTGTTGGTAGGCGCTCTCCAGCACGTGGTACGGAATGTCGCTGGTGCGCGACATGACCAGATTTCCGTGGTTCATCGCTTGCGCGATGATGACGGCCATCAGGCTATCGGCATCGGCGACCTTCTTCGCATAGCGTGGCTGCAAGGGCGTCAGTGCCGACAGAAACTGGCACTGGCCGTTGACGAAGCGGAACACGTCGGCCACGTCGCAGAATGGCAGTTGCTCATAGAACGCCTTGTCGCGGGCCTTCTGGTTCTCGCCCTTGGGCTTGCGCCAGATCAGTTTCTGCGTGTCCTTGTTGTATTCCAGGTGGGGCAGCTTGCCCTGCTTCAGCTCGCGGTTGAACGCCAGCCATTGCGTGTGCAGTTCGGCCGCCAGCGCATCGAGCTGGGTGTCGATCGGCTGCCGCAGGAAGGGAATGTCCATCTGCGCCAGTGCGTCGGCTTTGTCGTTCAACGAAACCAACTCGTCGGAGAAATGGCGGTGTTGCAGGCTGTCGTCGAGGTACAGCTCGCCAGACTGGAAGCGCTTCCTGACTTGGCGGTACAGCCAGAACTCGTAGCGGTCAGCGTGCAGGCCGGTCGGCTTGCCGTCTGCGTCGAAGGTCAGCAGGTAAGGCCGCAAGCGTTTCGGCAGCGTGGCCGCCGGACATTCGGCAAGCGGTCGCTGCGACAGGCGCTGCTGTCTGGCGAACACGCCCTCGGCCCAGGTCAGCGCCGCGAGCCACGGGCTGGCCGGATCAGTGCCGGCGAAGTCGAGCGCGACATACAGCGGCCGAAGATGACGGCGGATACGCTCGGCCAGTCCGTCCACCGCCTGCCAGTGCAGAGCCAACTTGCTCACCGGCTTCACGCTCATACGCTGCGCTGTCGTTTGCAGCGTATCGCGGGGCATGATCTTGTAGGCGCGTTTGCGCACATCGCCGAACGGCGTGGGGTCGGGCACACTTTCGTCGATGTAAAGCGACAGCAGGCGGCCGACCTGCGGCGTGTCTTGCTGACGACGCACCTGCTCGGCGACAAAAGATTGCTTTGCTCCCGCGCTGCTCTCGTCTTCCAACTGCTTCATGTGATAGGCCATCGCATCGACCAAATTGTCGGAGAGTTGCCGGTAGCGCACCCAGGCATAGCACAGCAAGTAGAGTTGGGTCTGATCGACCTTCAGGTTGCGCAGGTCGTGGACGGTGTAGAAGTTCGCCAGGCTGGCGTAGTACAGCAGGTTTTGCTGCGAGACGCCGAGCTTGGGCAGCAGTGCCTTGGCGATCCCATGCAGCGGCTCCAGCGTGGCGCGCTTCTCGCGCTCGCGGGCCATCTGACGCCAGCCGAAATCCTTGGCATCCTGCTTGAGCGCCGCCAATTGCGACAGGGTGTCGTCGCGCACCAGAAGTTGACCCAGCGCGGCCTTGGCGGGTTCGTCCAGCGCTTGCGCCAGCAGGTCGCCCAAGCGCCAACGCTCGGCGGACAGGGCTTCGCTGACCAGTTCTTGCAGCGTGGTGTAGCCGGGACGGATGATCTTGTGCTCGTTGAGCCAGACGATCAGCTCGGTGGCCACGAATCCGGGCGTCACGTCGCGGCGCACGATCAGCGCGGCCTGCTGCACGAGTTGCGGCAGGAAGCCGGCTGCCCACGGCCGGTAGCCGAACAGCTCGGCGATCCGCTCGCGCTGGGTGTAGTGTTCGTGCTTGGTGATCGGCTTGCACTCGAACGGCTCGCCGTGGAAATAACGGCTCAGCACGAAGGCGCAATCGTCTTCGACCTCGTTCCAGTCGAAACGGAAGAAGGCGTGCTTGGCCTTGAAATAGCCGATCTGCAAGACGCAATAGACCTGGGCGGGAATGCCGGGCCGGCTGCTGGCGAGCACCAGTTCGGTTTCGGTCAAGGCCAGGTATTCCAGCCGCTGCGCATCGTCGAAGTCCGGCTGGCCGTACAGGGCTTCCTGCTCGGCGTCGGACAAGACGGTGAGCAGCTTATTCTTGTTGTTCATCGGCCGCCTTTCCCGCGCCACGCCAGCCTGCTCGCGCCAAGGTTTCGATCAGTGTCGTGCGCTTGACGTTGAAGTTGCGGCATACCGCCGCCTTGGACATGCCGCCATCCAGCGCGGCGACGATGGCGTCCAGCTTCTCGCCGGTGATCGCCTGCGGCCGGCCGCCGATCCGGCCGCGTTTGCGCGCGGCGGCCAGGCCGGCGACGACGCGCTCCTGGATCAAGGCGCGCTCATACTGCGCGAGCGCGCCGAACACCTGGAACAGGAACTCGCCCGAGGGCGTCGTGGTGTCCAGGTTCTCCGTGAGCGAGCGGAACGCCACCCGCTTGTCCTTGAGCGAGCTCACAATGGTGAGCAGGTGCGACAGCGAGCGACCAAGGCGGTCGAGCTTCCACACCACCAGCACATCGCCGGGCCGGACGAATTCGAGCGCCCGCGCCAAGCCGGTGCGGTCATCCTTCGCGCCGGAGGCGTGATCCTCGAACAGGTGACGTGGATCGATGCCGGCGGCGAGCAGCGCGTCGCGCTGCAAGTCCGTGCTCTGCCGGTCGGAGTCCGACGACACACGCATGTAGCCAACCAACATAGGCGGATAACCATCAAAAATAGGTTTCCGTATGGTAGCGTATGGCGACAGAGTTTTCCGCACAATTTTGTGGGCAGCAGGAGGTTGGTGCAGGCGAATGTTGCAGATATGTCGCAAAACACTTGTTTAGCGACACCTGCTTTGTGCCTGTCGTGCTTGTAGCATTACCTGAACAGATATAAGCTGCTGACATGGCCGACAAAGAAAAACCGCTCGAATGGATCGCGAGCAGCTACAAGGATCTGATGGCATTGCCGGCCGACGTGCGCCGACGTTTCGGTTACGCGCTGTCGCTGGCGCAGATGGGCGACCAGGACGACGCAGCGAAGGTGCTCAAGGGCTTCGGCGGTGCCGGCGTGCTGGAGGTCGTCGAAGACGATGCCGGCGGCACCTATCGGGCGGTCTACACAGTCAAATTCGCGGAAGCGGTGTTCGTCCTGCACTGCTTCCAGAAGAAGAGCAAGAGCGGGATCGCCACGCCAAAGGCAGACATGGACATCATCCGCGCCCGGCTGAAGGTGGCCGAGGCACTGGCACAGGAGCTACGAAATGCAAAAACGAATGATTGAAGGCGTCGAGGTTCAACGCAGCTCGGGCAACGTCTTTGCCGACCTTGGCCTGCCCGACGCCGAGAAACTGAAGATCAAGACCGGCCTAGTGGTCGAGATCAGGAAGGCAATGCGCGCTCTTGGCCTGACGCAGCATGCCGCGGCCAAGCGCATGGGCATCCCGCAACCGAAGGTGTCGGGCATGATGCACGGCGACTTCACCAACCTGTCCGAGCGCAAGCTGATGGATTGCCTGAATCGCCTCGGCTACGACATCGAAATCAAGGTGCGGCCGGCGACCGAGCCGGTCGGGCACCTGACGCTCGCCACCGCCTGACCGGAGGCGCTCAATGACCGCGCTGACGGCGCCGTACTCGGACAGCTTGTGCTATGAGGGTTGGATGGTGCCGTATGAGTGGGGCGGTAACTTCATTGCAGGCACCACCTCAGAACACAGGAAAATCGTTAGAAGTCGTAGCCAACCATGAATCGAACCAGTCCACGTTGGCTCTGGGAAGTAAGCCCTTTCACGACGCCTCCCTGGAGCATCACGCCATTGGATAGGTGAGACACAAGGTTCAGACCGAGGTATTGTTCGGTGACCTTACTACTGGCGGTGATTCCCTTGATGCTGTTTCCGAGACCACCGTACAGCTCGGCTCCCAACGTCAACTCGCGCACGGATAGCGCACCGGGAGCACCCGGGGAGTGGTGCGCATGACTTTCAGTATCGTGGCCGGCGCCGAGCAGGCCGTAATTCAAACCCAATGCATAGCCGTAATCGGTCTTCTTCGTGCTTGCATTCGACTCGTTGATCCAGTTGAACGAAACGTTGAACCGGTCACTGAAGTCGTGGCCAAGAATCAGGCGAGTTTCAAGAATGCCTTCGGACGTGGCCCCCGGCTTGCCGGTCTCAGAATCGGTCCGCCCGCTGACCTCCATCAGGTACTTGGTCGTCGTCTTGAGGTTCTCCCACTCTACGTAGAGGACCGGGTTGAGGAAAGTACCGTAGTCGAACAATCGGTAGCGGTTTTCCCAACGCCAACCGGTTGCACGATATGGCTCTCCCGGCGTTTTCTGTCCCTCAAGCATGAACTCACTTGTCCATTTGTCGGTGATGCCACGCTCAACCATCAGCATTTGCGCGCTGTAAGGCTGGTTGTTCTCGTCCCGCGCGAAGTCGTTCATCACCATCGCCGCAGTGGCGCCCGCCTTCTCAGTATGGTGATTATACAGAACGAAATTCGCGCCATTACCTGCCCAAGCATGGGCAGACAATAACGAGACCACTAAGGCAAAAGATGGCGCTAGATGTTTGTTATGCATGCGTATGCTCTGACTATTTACAGTAAATGAGAATCATACGCGTTTACGAGCGAGTAGGCAACCAGAGTGCCGGTGTGGCGAGGGCGCATCGTGACATTTCCTGAGCGCCCGTCGCGGCGCCTACGGCCTCAACCTGACGCTTCGCAGTCTTGGCATAGGATTTTTCCCGTCCTCTGTGGTGATCTCATGTTGAGCGGTTGACGGAATTTTCTGGGGTTCCGGCTTAGATCCCCCAAGAGGCCCGAGAACAATTCGCCGAAATCCTCGACTACATCAGCGATCACAGCGAAATCGCCGCTGATGAAATGGCCGAGCTCATCGAGCACGCCACATCGAATTTGCCTGGCCATCCCTACTTGTACAGGGTTGGTCG
>DAIDAU010000167.1 GCA_027310465.1 Rhodocyclaceae bacterium | reverse complement strand
ATGACGGACCGCTACGCCGTCATCGGCAATCCCGTCGCCCATAGCCAGTCGCCGCGCATCCATGCGCTGTTCGCGCAGCAGACGCGGCAGGACATGAGCTACGAAGCGCTGCTGGCGCCGCTCGACGGCTTCGCCGCGGCGGCGACGGCGTTCGCCGCGGCCGGCGGGCGCGGCGCCAACGTCACGGTGCCGTTCAAGGAGGAAGCATTCCGGCTGGCGACGCGGCTCACGGAGCGCGCGGCCGCCGCGGGTGCCGTGAACACGCTGAGCTTCGAGCACGATGCCGTCGTCGGCGACAACACCGACGGTGCGGGCCTGGTGCGCGACCTCAAAGTCAATCTCGGCTGCGACATCGCCGGGCGTCGCGTGCTGCTGCTCGGCGCCGGCGGCGCCGCGCGCGGCGTGGTGCTGCCGCTGCTGCAGGAAAATCCCTCCGAACTCTTCATCGCCAACCGCACGGCCGGGAAGGCGGCGCGGCTGGCGCTCGAGTTCGCGCCGCACGCCGCCGCGACCAAGCCCGAAGGCGGCGGCTTCGCGGACATCGCCGGGCGGCAGTTCGATCTCGTCATCAACGCCACTTCGGCGGGGCTGCAATCCGCCGCCTTGCCCCTGAGCGCCGCGTCGTTTGCCCGCCGCTGCCAGGCGTATGAGATGGTCTATGGCGTCGAGACGCCGTTCATGACGCTGGCGCTCGATGCCGGCGCGCGTGTGGCCGACGGCCTCGGCATGCTGGTCGAGCAGGCGGCGGAGGCATTCTCGGTTTGGCGCGGCGTGCGGCCGCAAACCGGTCCGGTACTGTTCGCCTTGCGCCACGGCTGATGGGCAAGGCGCTGGCGCACCGGCTGAAGCTCGGCCTGCTCGCGGTCCTGCTGCTCGTGCTGGCCTGGCAAGGCTGGTACGTCGCCTGGGTGCTGTGGTGGCGGCACTTCGACCCCGGTACCACGCACTTCATGGCGCTGCGGCTGGAGGAGCTGCGCCGGAAGAACCCGCAGGCCGAGCTCAAGCACCAATGGGTGCCCTACGAGAAGCTGTCGGTTCATCTCAAGCGCGCGGTGGTCGCGGCCGAGGACGACAAGTTCGTCGACCACGAAGGCTTCGACTGGGAAGGCATGCAGAAGGCGATCGAGAAGAACCAGCGGAAGGGCAAGGTGGTGGCCGGCGGCTCGACGATCTCGCAGCAGCTGGCGAAGAACCTGTTCCTCTCGGCCTCGAAGACGCCGTGGCGCAAGGCGCAGGAGGCGATCATCACGGTCTGGCTCGAGACCTTCTGGGACAAGCGCCGCATCCTCGAGGTGTATCTCAACGTCGTCGAATGGGGCGAGGGCATCTTCGGCGCCGAGGCCGCGGCGCGCCGCTATTACGGCGTTTCGGCCGGCGCGCTGGGGGCGGAGCAGGCGGCGCGGCTGGCCGTCATGCTGCCGGCGCCGCGCCGCTACGAGAAGAATCCCTATTCGGCCTTCATGAACGAAAGAGCCGCGGTGATCCTCGGCCGCATGCAGTACTCCGAGGTGCCATAGGAGCACCGTCAGGGCGCCGTCGGATAGAATTGCGGCGTTTCCAGCGCTTGAGCCATCGTGAGCGAACCGACCCCCGAATTCGACCGGCTGACGCAGCACCTCAACGAGGTGCAGAACCTGCTGTCGCGCCATCGCCTGGTCGAGAGCCTCGTCAATCGCCAGGAGATGCCCAAGCACGAGATGGTCGAGAACCTCGTGCACAAGCAGAACCTCACCGAGCTGCGCAAGCTGCTGGCGAGCCTCGACCCCGTCGATGTCGCGCGCATCCTCGAGGCCCTGGCGCCCGACGACCGCCTGCTGGCGTGGGAACAGGTCGGCGAGGACCGCCTCGACCAGGTCCTGCTGCTGGTGCTCGACGACGTGCGCGAGGAGCTCGTGAATTCGTCGCGCCACGAGAGCGAGAAGATTTCGCTCAACGCCTTCGAGCTGCACAATGGCCGCCTGCGCCAGATGCAGGTGTCGAACCGCGCCGATCTCGCCAACATCAAGCCGATCTGGGTGGACCTGGTGGCGCCCTCCGCCGAGATGCGCTTCTGGGTCGGCGCGCACTTCGGCCTCGAGCTGCCCGATCCGGCGAGCCTCACCGACCTCGAGGCCAGCGCGCGCTTCTACGTCGAGGACAACGGCGAGATCCACCTGCACTCGGACTTCCTGCTCGACGCCGGCGGCAAGACGCGCAACGTCGCGGTCGCCTTCATCCTGCACCAGGACATCCTGTTCTCGGTGCGCGCCGAGGAACTGCCGGTGTTCCGCCTGCAGCGCCTGCGCGCGCGCACGCAGCCCGGCTACGTCACCGAAGGCAAGGACGTGCTGCTCGACCTCTACGCCGCCGACGCCGAGTACTCGGCCGATGCGCTCGAGGACGTCTATGCCGATCTCGAGGCGGTCGGCAAGAAGGTGCTGAACCCGCGCATCACCGACGAGGAGGCGGCCCTGCTGCTGTCCGAGATCGCCCGCGGCGAGGACTTGAACGGACGCATCCGCCGCAACGTGCTCGACACGCGGCGCGCGGTCTCGTTCCTGATGCGCGGCAAGTTCCTCTCGGCCGACCAGCAGGACGACGCGCGCCAGATCCTGCGCGACATCGAATCGCTCGACGGCCACACCGGCTTCCTGTTCGGCAAGATCAACTTCCTGATGGACGCCACGGTGGGCTTCATCAACATCAACCAGAACCAGCGCGTGTCGAAGCTCACGGCGATCAGCATCGTGTTCATGCCGATCAACATCCTGGCGGGCATCGGCGGCATGTCGGAGTTCTCGATGATGAGCAAGGACTTCGATATTCCATGGCCGGCTGCGTATGCGGGTTTCATTGTCGGCTCGGCGCTGGTGGGATGGGGCACTTACCATCTGCTGAAGTACTACGAGGCGCGGCAGGCTAAGCGGGCGCTGGAGGCTAAGCCGAAGGCGATGTAGTCGGAGGATAGTGTGAGACGCTGTGCGCGCTCGGGCCGACGGGGTGCCCTGCTGCGCTCCGTGTCCCCCGGCGGACAAGAGCGATAAGGCGTCCGC
>DAIDAU010000511.1 GCA_027310465.1 Rhodocyclaceae bacterium | reverse complement strand
GGCGCCATCGTCGGCGGCGCGTCCGAAGCCGTCGAAACCGGCTTGGCCAGCTACGGCATGCATCTGGGAACGGCTTTCCAGTTGATCGACGACGTGCTCGACTACTCCGGCGACGAAGATGAAACCGGCAAGCACTTGGGCGACGACCTAGCCGAAGGCAAGCCGACCCTGCCGTTGATCCACGCCATGCAGCACGGCACTTCGGCGCAGGCAGCCTGCGTGCGGCAGGCGATCGAACAAGGCGGCCGCGATCAATTTGCCGATGTCCTCGCGGCGGTTCGCGCAACAGGAGCCCTCGAAGCCGCGAGGAAACAGGCCGAAGCGGAAGCGGCGGCGGCAGTCGTCGCGCTCGATGAGCTTCCTGCTTCTATTTACAAGGATGCTCTGGTACAATTGTGCGCTTTTGCGGTTGCCCGCCGGTATTGAAGGCGGTCAGAAGCGTCGGGGTGTAGCTCAGCCTGGTAGAGTACTGCGTTCGGGACGCAGGAGTCGGAGGTTCGAATCCTCTCACCCCGACCAAACACATCAAGGACTTGCAACATTTTAGGAAGTCTTTGAATTGGTCAGACTGTCACCGGTTTGTAACCGGTCGAGAGTGAGAGCCACCCTCCCCAGGTTTTCCGGTGCCAGATGCGCATATCGCTCTGTCATTTCTATGCTGCTGTGACCGAGTAGCGCCTTTACCTCAATCAACGGAACACCCGCACTGACGAGCCAGGACGCGCACGTATGGCGCATGTCATGGACCCGGAAGTCGCTGATGCCCGCTCGCGTGCAGGCCGATTCAAAGCCGTTTTGCATGAACTGCACCCGCTCGCCGTTCTTGTGAGCGAAGACCCACGGCGACTTCGGGCAATGCTCCGCGCGGAACTGCGCGCGGCGTTCCAGCGATGAACGAGCAACCGCGCTCAACGGCACGATGCGCCGCTTACCATTCTTGGTGTTCTCGCCTTCTAGCCGAATGTGCCCGGCGGCCAAGTCGACGCGATCCCACGACAGTTTGAGCAGCTCGTTCTTCCTGCATCCGGTGTTCAGAGCAAGCCGGATGAAGTCTGCGAGGTGCGGAGACTTGTGCACCTCTTTTGAAGCCTCGAGAATCAGCTTTTCGGCCTCTTCCCGAGTGATCCAACGCAAGCGGCCTTCCGGTTCCTTAAGCGACATGCCAGTCACCGGATTCTGGACGTTCCATTCCAGCGTGTTGCGCGCATAGTTAAACGCCGCTGACAGCAGATCAAGTTCCCGATTGATCGTGCTGCCCGAGACACCATCACCTTTGCGCGCCTGGATGTACTTCGCAACGTCCGCCCGACGAATCCGCTCCACCGCCAAACCTGTAAAGTGCGGCTGTAGCCGGCGACAGGCTATTGCCATCCGGTCAGCAGCCCTCCACTCATCGCGCTTCGCCGTGATGAATGCCAGCATCATGTCGTCGAAAGTGTGTTCGGGCTCGACGCCCCACATTCGCTCTTGATGGGTTTCATGTCGCCATTTCGCTTCGAGGGCACAGGCTTCGTCGTAGTCAGTTGTCCGAGTAGATCGGTAAGTCGGTTTGCCGCTTGCATCGGTGAATTTGACCCACCAGTACGGCGAGCCTTCACGTCGGTATGGCATGGGGTATTTCCTTTCCGCGCCGCCGACTCAATGCGGGGCAGATTATGCGCTGGCTCCTGTATGGATTCCACATGCAGGCGCAAGCCCGCAACGGGAATGAGTACTCGCCGTCCGATTCGGCAGCGAGGCAGCATCCCTTGCATGACCATCCGCTTGACCGTTCTGGCAGAAACGCCCAGGAGTCGAGCGGCCTCCCCGAATCCAACCAGCAAAGGCCCGGTCATAAGGGCTGCTCCTGCAAAACCACCCACCCGGAAACCCTTGCTGCCACTGGCTTCCCCGACTTGTTTCTATGTATCAAGTAATCAGAGGCCAAATCCGGCGCACGCGCCGCGGTACGGGCGGGCGGCGCGCTCCGCGCATCCGTCCGTCCGCCCACGGCGCTACGCGGCGAACTGAGGCTGCTGTCCCTTGAGCGCATAGAACTGGACGGCGGAGTTACTGACGAATGCGCCTACCGGAACGCGCACAGGCTTGCCGATTGCCTTCCGATAGGGTTCGATGTCGTCCACGCTCAGATTTACCAAATCCATGCGTTTCTGGCCGTTCTGGAGCGTGTTCTCGCACATGACTTGGACGCGATGCTTGGCCGGACGGATTTCGCCAGTCTGCTTGTCCGTCGAAGCCGGCGACTCGAACACGTTGAGGACCTGACCGTTGAGCGAAAGCATGCTCATTTGCCGGACTCCTTGGTCTCCCCAACGGAGTCTGTTAGGGCGTCCGTTATGTCCTCCACGGCATCGAAGACCCCTTCGGCCCTCATGATCTCGTGCGCGCGCGATACAGCCTCGATGAATGCCGCCTCAAGGAAGCGGCGCTTGCTGATGTCGAGGAGACCGCAAATCTTGTCGATTTCGTCTGCGAGTCCCAGCGCTACTTTCGCGCAGACGTTCTTGAGTTCCAGGCCCGGAGACCCTTCGGTAAGTTTCAGGTTGCCGTCCTCAATCAGATCGAAGAGCGCTTCGTTATGATGAATGGCGATGAAATCGAGGGACTTCCGGGTAATCAGGCGTTCGAGCGGTGTGCGTGCCATTTCCAAATCTCCTTAGGTTGGATGATAAATGATGCGATTTGGAATCTAGCACCGCACGGATGGATGTGCAAGTCTTTTGGAGTGTATTGCGACATTTTTGGAGTCGATTTGTACAAATAGCGCTCCAATCTGGGGGGTCGCCCGCGAGTCTGCATGGGCTAGGGGGGAAGAAAGGCTTCCCCCTAGCCCATTGCTTCAGCGTGTTCCTGGTGCGCCGTCAAGGGCTTTCGCGGCATAAACGGCTTGCTCCCCACCGCTTCGCGGCGGGTCCCCTCCATTTATTCCACGATCCCTTGACGGGGAACCGTTGATGCGGGTTTGCATCTCCCGATAGAACCTCAGGATTTGCTCATCGCTCCAGCCGGCCTCTACCGCATGGTTAAACCACTCGGGAATGGATTCAACGGTGGACTCCTGAACGTCCGATGTTTTGACGAGCGAATAGCCGGCACCTTTGAAGAAGCGATAGAGCATTTCTACATAGGGCAGATCGTCTAAGCACTCGTCAGTCAATTCATCCGGCACCTTCACGCCAAACAAGTCGCCAAATGAAAACACCAAGCGCCGGCCAGCGAGCGTCTTCCATCCTTCCCAATTGTCACCAAGCGGAAGGTCTGAGAATTTCACGGCGTACTTGAACACTTCGAGGAAGCCGCTCACCGGGTCCGCCTGTTCGATTGGGCGAACGTCGACGATGTACGAGTCGCCTGTAACGCTATGCCATTCGCTTGACAGCTTCTCCGAATCTGGGGCCTCGTAGCATAGCCAGACGGCATGACTATGCGGGTGCCATAGACCTGATCGCGTACCCCGTTTGAACTCGTAGGACGCTACGCCGCCAACAGCCTTCGCCATCTCGACGTGCGGGCCCTTGCCGCGCAGGTAGGATCGCCGCGCCTGGGTCATCTTGCCCATGCTGTGGTGAAGATGCCGGAATCGCTCGCCCAGGTCGCAGCCGTTCTTTACCGTGAGCGTGACGAGGTAGGGGCGCAACTCGGGTTTCGCCTGCGAAACCACCTGTAGCCGTTCCAGGTATGACTTGACGAGCTTCGCTCCGCGCCGGATCGCGCAGAGCGGACAGAGTAGATGCTTGCCACAGAAATCCGCCGCGTGCAGACGAACCTTGCCGACCGTGAAGTAATCGCGGAACACCAGATAGTGCCCGCACCGATCCAACTTCGCAGCCGTCTTGACATCACCGGCCGATCGCGCAAAACTTGCCATGTCGATCGCACGATGATGTGCCCTCGAATAGCGGCCCAACCGAACAGGCAATGCCGCAGCATCATCCGCCCCCTTGTGACTCTCGCCCGCCAAAGCATCGAGCCCAAGGGGGTTTTCCTTTTCTTGCATAGGAAAACCCTCCAGACGTGCCTTGACGTGCTGGCCGGGGGAAAGCCGGCTGATGTGCCGATGCGCGAGGGAGTGTCACCGCTTTGTAACTGCGAGCAGGCACCCACAACGTATTTCCGGGCCTTTTGGGGCTTCGCGTGCATTGAGTCGGGAAGCGCAAAACGTGGAAAACACGAGGTTCCCCACCAATAGGCCGGATTCGGGACGCAGGAGTCGGAGGTTCGAATCCTCTCACCCCGACCAAGCAATTCTTGATATAGCAAAGAAAAAACAGGAAGTTAGATATTACTATTCCTGTCTGCTTGTGTCTCCATCTTTCCCATTTCACCAGATTTTTACTGCCCCAGTGCTGCAAAATTGCAGCAGAGGTTTTAACGGCCCGTCGTAAACCTCACTTTCGATGCAGCCTTAATACTTGGCCGCTAGCCGGCATACGGCCTGATCGGCTCGACGATTGCCGCGCTATCGTTCCGCGGACTGTTCACCAAAGTGCTGATCGGATACGCCTCCATAAACCGCTCGGGATACGGTTCCAGGATCGTCTGCAGTTTCTCAACCTCGTTCATCTCGGGATCAAGCCAGAGAACGTAATCCTCCGGCCTTACGATGGCCGGCATGCGCTTGTGAATGCCGGCGACAAGTGGATTGGCTCCGACGGTGAGAATGGTGAATGTGACAAGATCCTCGCCAGATGGCGTCTTCCAGTGCTCAAGCAAGCCCGCCATTCCGAAAGGCGCCTGGTCGCGCATCCTGATCAGGTAGGGCGTCTTCTTACCGCCTTCGGGCTTCCATTCATAGAACGCATCGGCCGGGACCAAGATGCGCCGTTTGCGAAAGGCCTCGCGGAACATTGGCTTGATCGCCACAGTCTCGGCAACGGCGTTGATCGGGTGCTGCATCGTTTTCGGGTCTTTGACCCAGAACGGCACCAGTCCCCATTTCGCCATGATCAAGTGGCGGGCGCCATCGTGTCCCTGACGAACTACCGGCACCACTGACGAGGGCGCGATGTTGTAGCGCTCGCCAAAATCGAACGATGCCACCGCATCGAAGCGATCACGGTAGCGTGAAACAGGGCCATAGAGAGCGTAGCGTCCGCACATGCGTCAATTATCCAGCTTGCGTCACACTCGGGCCACCACGAACTAGCCTCACGGCCCGCAGTCCAGTCTGTATGGGCGAGATGAAATCTATTCGACCGCGAGCACCTACGGCTCAGCAAGGCCGTGAATCGGGCTGCCCTTGCGCTGCTAGGGCATATGGGGGCCGCCGCCTTTCGCGTCAAGATTTCACACACGTCGCCGCCCCTATTCGCAGGAGCGGGTGGTCGATGGTATTCAGACGTAAATAGTTGCTTGCGCATGTTGCGCAGTAACAACAGCGTCTGACGAGCACGTAGCGAGCACGGCCAACAACGAGAATTGAATCTAAATTTCATCGCGGTTGACACATCCATGCATCAATTTCGGCGGCAAAAAAACTTTTTTTTGTATCCGCACGCGAAGAAAGTCGACATGCCCCCAGTATATTATTTTCGCATTTTGCGTTTCCAAAAAATGGTTGTTGAATGCAGTCACACCCAACAACGATTTGGTGCACTGGAGACACCAAATGGAACGCAAGATGCCCCAGCCAGCAGGCTTCGACTTCATCGCCAGTCGCCTATTTGAACGATACCAACGCGCCGTATTGACGTTCGCGGAGGCGGCAAAGGAACTTGATTTCCCTACAGTCAACGCCGCGTACACCGCGCTGAGCCGGGGGAAGTTTCCTGTTCGCGTGTTGCGTGATGGTTTCAAGAGCAGTGTTTTACTCACTGATCTCGCCTTGTTTCTCGCGACAGGCGCTCCTCAACGTCAGGGACGTGCGACTCAGACGCTGACGTCGCCCGATGAAACTCCTCGGCGTCGCCCGGGGCGCCCTAGAAAAGATGCTCGGCCGCTTGGTGCGGCGGCATAGGCACTGCTAGTCAAGAGAACTAGCGCAGCGAGTGGTTCAACCAACACGCCCGGAAAATGACTCCTCCAACCAACAACGATATAGCCGCCTATGTCAATCTAGAAGCGGTGTTGGACTACTTCGAAGGACCACGGCTGTCGACGCCACAAATCTTGGTGCAGACGTTCGGTCTCAATACCGCCACGTTCATGCACCAGGCGGCCTTCCTTACCGTACACAAGAGAAAGCTTCAAAGGGCGAAGGGTGAGGCAGTCGACGGCTGGTTTGACTTTCCTCAGAGGGGGAAGGCCGCATCCTCGGATAGCCTGTTCAAGAAGCTCGGCAGTTGTCAGCGACCGGCATATAGGAGCCACTTCAGGATCGGCGTATAGGAGCCAGTCGATGATCGGCATATAGGAGCCACCCGATGATCGGCGTAATGGAGCCAGTGGCGGAGGAGAAGTAACGGGCATTTCGGAATTTTCAAA
>DAIDAU010000153.1 GCA_027310465.1 Rhodocyclaceae bacterium | reverse complement strand
GATGACGGCGATCGGCATGATGGCGGTCAATGCCGCCATCGCCAAGGCTTAGGAAGGAGACGATCCATGCAGGGCATCTACCTCAAGTTCTACGTCGCCGAGAACCACAAGCACGGCAGCATCAGCGTCTATGAATGGCTGCTGGAGCGCGCCAAGGAGATCGGCATCCGCGGCGGTTCGGCGTTCCGCGCCATGGCCGGCTATGGCCGCCATCACCGGCTGCACGAGGACCACTTCTTCGAGCTGCAGGGCACGCTGCCGGTCGAGGTCGGCTTCGTCGTCACCGAGGACGAGGCGCAGATGCTGTTCGACCTGATCGCCGCCGACGGGCTGTCGCTGTTCTACGTCAAGCTGCCGGTCGAGTTCGGCGTGATCGGCGGCGCCGCGGCCTGACGAACGATCGCATCGTCGAGGACCTGCCGCCGATCGCCGGCCACATCTGCAGACCCTCGGCCGCGGCTGCCGCAAGGACTGCCCGATGCTCGTGCATTGAGCGCCACCGGATGCCGGCGCGGCGCAGCGGTAAACTACGCATCGTTTCCGATTCCGCTTTCATTCACTTGAGCCGTCGCCCCAATGCCGCCGACGAGCGCGCCGCCATGCGCCTCGCTGCCCGCCCCGCCATCGCCTATGACGAAGCGCTGCCGGTCAACGCGCGGCGCGAGGAGATCGCGCGCGCGATTTCGCAGAACCAGGTGGTCGTGGTCTGCGGCGAGACGGGCTCGGGCAAGACCACCCAGCTGCCGAAGATCTGCCTCGAGCCCGGCCGCGGCTGCCGCGGCCTGATCGGCCACACGCAGCCGCGGCGCATCGCGGCGCGCGCGACGGCGACGCGCATCGCGCAGGAGCTGAAGTCGGAACTCGGCAAGGTCGTCGGCTTCAAGATCCGCTTCACCGACCGCGTCTCAGGCGACACCTACATCAAGCTGATGACCGACGGCATCCTGCTGGCGGAGACGCAGGGCGATCCGCTGCTCGAGGCCTACGACACGATCCTCATCGACGAGGCGCACGAGCGCAGCCTCAACATCGACTTCCTGCTCGGCTATCTCAGGCAGTTGCTGCCGAAGCGGCCCGACCTCAAGGTGATCGTCACCTCGGCGACGCTCGACGCCGAGCGCTTCTCGCGGCACTTCGGCGGCGCTCCGGTGATCGAGGTGTCGGGAAGGCTGTATCCGATCGAGACGCGCTGGCGGCCCTTCGGCGAGGACGATGATCGCGACGTCGGCGAGGCGATCGCCGACGCCGTGACGGAGGCGCACCGCGATGGCCCGGGCGACGTGCTGGTGTTCCTGCCCGGCGAGCGCGAGATCCGCGAGGCCGCCGAGGCGCTGCGCAAGCACCATCCGCCGGGGCTCGAGATCCTGCCGCTGTTCGCGCGCCAGTCGGCCGCGGAGCAGGCGCGCGTATTCGCGCCGCACCAGGGGCGCCGCGTGGTGCTGGCGACCAACGTCGCCGAGACGTCGCTGACCGTGCCGGGTATCCGCTACGTCATCGACACCGGGCTGGCGCGCGTCAAGCGCTACAGCATCCGCAACAAGATCGAGCAGCTGCAGGTCGAGCCGGTCTCGCAGGCGGCGGCGCGGCAGCGCTCGGGGCGCTGCGGCCGGGTCGCGGCGGGCGTCTGCTTCCGCCTCTACGACGAGGAGGATTTCGGCAAGCGTCCGCCCTACGCCGATCCTGAAATCCTGCGCTCGTCGCTGGCCGGCGTGATCCTGCGCATGAAGTCGCTGCACCTCGGCGAGGTCGAGGACTTCCCTTTCCTCGAAGCGCCGGCGCCGCGCATGATCGCCGACGGCTACCAGCTGCTGGCCGAGCTGGGCGCGGTCGACGAGGCGAAGGAGCTGACCGCCGTCGGCCGCGAACTGGCGAAGCT
>DAIDAU010000145.1 GCA_027310465.1 Rhodocyclaceae bacterium | reverse complement strand
GCCTTCTCCAGCATGCGCGCGAGGATGCGCTGTTGCACCTCGGCGCCGCCGACCACTTCTGTGCGATCGTCGCCCGCGAACACCGGCCACGTTTCGGGAGCGACGAAGCAGACATGCGGCAGCCGCGTTGCGCCCGGCAATTTCTGCGGATCGGAGTCGAGCGCGGGGACATGGCGTACCTGCGGATGGCGCAGCGCCTCGCGGCGGTACGTCGACGCGCTCAGCATGGGATCGCTCCGAGGCGCGGCCGCCCGATCCGCCCGTACATCATGCCGATCGCCAGCCACGGATGGAACTTGGCGGCGGCCGACTGGCCGGATGAAGCGCGGATGTATTGCATGGCGTCTCCCCAAAAATTCGGGCAGGGCCATCATCGGCCGCCGACGTCATCCGCATGAAGGCCGCGGCGGCGGAATTCGTAGGCCGTTCGGACTAGCCGGCGGCGTCGCGCGCGCGCAAGGGCATCTCAGAGGAAATTCGTATTGGAACTACCGGTATCTCGGTGCGGTTCCATCACGATCAAGGGCGCTCGAGTAGCGGGTGCTCTTGACCGCCAAGGGCGACGGGGGGTCGTCGCCGCTTCGTGTCCGCCGGGGGACATGGAGTGCAGCGGACCACCCCGTCGGCCCGAGCGTCGCTCGCACGCCGCGACGACGTCGTTGGTAACAGCACCGATTCCTGCATTGTGCTATTGGTACACCAAAACGCTGCCAGGAATCGAATCGCCGCCATGAGCGACAGCCCCGACCCAAACGTCGCCGCCGACATCCAGAACGAGCGGCGCCTCGAGGACCGCCACATCGTCCACTGGCCGATCCTGGTGAGCTGGATCACGCCGAACGGGGCGCTGGTCGCGCAGGGACGCACGCTCGACCTGTCGCTCTCCGGCGTGCGCATCTCGGTCGAGCACAACTTCGCCGTCGGCGACAAGCTGGCGTGCCGGCTGGCGGTCCAGCCGTGGCACGGCAACAGCAGCATGTTTGCCATCGATATGCATGCCAAGGTCATTCACTGCGCCTACTCGGCGCAGAACGAAGGATTCGACGTCGGCCTGACGTTCCAGGATTTCGGCGGCGACGGCAAGGCGCAGCTCGCGAAAGTCGTGCAGGCGCTGGCACGGGGCGTCGGCGCGCTCGGCGCCAAGGCCGGCTAGAACATCTTTCCAATCGCATTTACCGGTATCCGGGTATTGGCTACACCCGGGTAGGCCTATATCGTTGCGTGCGCCATTACAACAACGAGGGGCATTCGGGGTGGAGGAGCGTTACGGCCGACGGAAGGAGGATGCAACGGCACCCATTCGTCCGCCGTCCATGCGCTCGTTCGTGCTCGGCTTCGGCGCCGTCGCGGTGGTCTGCGTGGTGGCGGCCTGTGCGGCCTTCGAGGCGCAGCGGCGCGACATCGAAGCGGGCGCGAAGCGAACGATGGGCAACATGGCCGTGCTCAAGGCCGGGCAGGTCGATCATTGGCGCCGCGAGCGCCTTTCCGACGGCATGGCGCTCAGCGGCCACACGGCGCTCGGGGACGCCTTCGAGCGCTGGCTGGCACGAGGCGCCGGCGGCCAGGCCGGGCGGCGCTGGATGCTGCAGCGGCTGGAGGCGGTGCGCCGGAGCCACGAGGACTATGCCTCGCTGCTGATGCTCGACCGCCATGGGCAGGTGAGGTTCGGCACGCCCGAGCCGCAGGAGATCGATGTGCGGGAGCGGCAGCTGGCGCTGCGCGCGATGGCCACGCGGCAGGCCCTGCTCGGCGACTTTCATCTGGACGCAACGAGCCACAAGCCGTTCCTCGGCATGGCGTCGCCCTTGCTGGCGGGCGACGACGACAATCTGCGCGTCGTCGGCGCACTGTACTTCCGCGTCGATCCCGCACGCTTCATCTATCCGATGATCGAAGCGTGGCCGCTGGACAGCAGGACGGCCGAAACGCTGCTGGTGCGGCGCGACGACGATCGCGTGCTGTTCCTCAACCGGCTGCGCCGCGTCGATGCCAAGCCGCTCACCTTCAGCGCGCCGCTGAACGAATCCGATCTGCCGGCGGCGCTTGCGCTGCGCGGCGAGACGGGCGTCGGCAGCGGCCGCGACTATCGCGGCGAACGGGTCCTCTACTATTTGCTGCGCATCCCCGACACCGAATGGGCGATGGTCGCGAAGATCGACGAAGCGGAGGTCTATGCGCCGCTGCGCGACCTCGCGTGGTACGTCTCGCTCGGGCTGTTCGCCGCGCTGAACCTCGCCGCCTACCTCTTCTGGACGCTGCGCGGGCGCGCCGAGCTGGCCTACCACGGCTATCGCACGCAGCTGCAGAACCGGATGCTGATGCAGCGGCTGGAGAACGTCGCCCGGTCGGCCAGCGACATCATCGTGCTGACCGACATGCACGGGCACGTCGTGGAGGTGAACGACAAGGCCGTCGAGGCGTTCGGCTATTCGCGCGCCGAGCTGCACGAGATGGCGGCCATCGACCTGCGTTCGCCGGAATGCCGCGCGACCTTCTGCGAGCAGTGGCGCAACATCAGCGCGAACGGCAGCGCGGCCTTCGAAACCGTGTTCCGGCGCAAGGACGGCAGCTGCTTTTCCGCCGACGTCAGCGGGCATTTCGTCAGCGCCGGCAGCGACGCCTTCATTCAGGCGATCGTCCGCGACGCGACTGAGCGCAAGCGCCGCGAGGCCGCGCTCCAGCTGCACGAGCAGATGACGCGCCACATGCAGGAAGGCCTGTCGATCGTGCGCGACGAGGACCGTGCGCTGATCTACGTCAATCCGCGCGCCGAGGCGATGTTCGGCTACGAGGCCGGCGAGCTGCTCGGCAAGCCCGTGACCTGCCTCACCCCGGAGGAGGACGATCCGATGCGCATGGCGGGCCGCATCCATGCGGCGCTGCGCGAGTTCGGCGCCTGGGGGGGCGAGATCCGCAACGCCAGGAAGGACGGCACCGTGCTGTGGTGCAAGACCACCGTCTCGGGCATCGACCATCCCGACCACGGCAAGGTCTGGCTGTCGATCCACACCGACATCACGGCGCTCAAGACGCTCGAGAACGCGCAGCACGATGCGCTGATGCGCATCCGCAAGCTCGGCCGGCACCTGGTCTCGGTGCAGGAAACCGAAAGGCGCAGGCTCGGCGCGGAGCTGCACGACCGCACCTCGGCCAACCTGGCGGCGGTGAAGATCCTGCTGCGCGACGTCGCCGCGCTGATGCCCGACTTCATGGGCAGCGTGCTGTCGCAGAAGATGGAGGACGCCCAGGCGCTGATCGACGATACCGACGCGACGATCCGCGACATCTCGGGCAGCCTGCGTCCGCCGCTGCTCGATTTCCTCGGCCTCACGGCGACGCTGCAGAGCCTCGCCGGCAAGTTCGAGAAGCGCACGGGCATGAAGATCGACGTGCGCAACGACCATGTGCCGCGCCTGGACGGCGACGCCGAGACGCTGCTCTACCGCATCGTCCAGGAGGCGCTGAGCAATTGCGCCAAGCACGCGCGCGCCCGGCGCGTCGACGTCGACCTCAAGATGTCGGGCGACCATGTGGTGCTGACGGTGGCCGACGACGGCGTCGGCTTCGATGCCGCCATCGCCGCGCGCGGCGAGACGCTCGGGCTGGCCACCATGCGCGAGCGCGCCGAGTTCGCCGACGGCACGCTGGTGGTCGAATCGACGCTCGGGCGCGGCACGGCGATCTGCGTCGCCATTCCCCACGCCGCCGGGAGCGCCGAACCGCCGCCGCGGCTGGCCGTCCGCAGCGTGCGCTCCGGGCTGTAGCGCGTCACGGGCTGCCGATCACGTTGATCGTCTCGAGATTCGAGTATTGCTGATCCGAGGTGATCCTCAGCACGTGGGTGCCGGCGGTCATCGGGAACGCGGGCGTCGCAGCCGTCCCGAAGCTGCACCATGAGCCGGTCACCGGAACCGGGATCGAGCCGGTGACCTTCACGCCGTCGACCTCGACGTGGAACGCGACCTTGCTCGAATAGTTGTTCGCGGCGCGCAGCTGCACGATGTAGTTGCCGGTCGTCGGCACGCTGATCGTGTAGTTCATCCACTCGCCGGTGGCGTGGTTGTTGACCACGTAGGAAGCCGTAGGCGTCGCGTCGCATGAGGCGATGATGTCCACCGCTTCGCTGGTGCGGTATTGGCCGCCGATGTTCGTCGAAGTCGTGTCGTAGTAGGCGACGTTCTGCCCGCCGAGGTCGAAGTTCGCCGCCCAGAAGGTGCCGGGAACCGCGATCGGCGTGCCGGTGTGGGGCTTGCCCTGATACGTCGACATGTACGTTGAAATCGCGGCCGCGGCAACGGTTTCCAGGTTGAAGTACTGCTGGTCGGAGTAGACCTTGACGACGTGCGTGCCGGCTGCCAAGGAAACAGCGGGCGTCGGTACCCACTTGAAGGTGCACCACGCGCCGGTGTTGGGCACGGGGACCGAACCGGTGACCTTGGCGCCGTCGACTTCGACGTGGAACGCCGGCTGCGCGCTTGAATAATTGTTCGCAGCCAGCAACTGGAACGTGTAGCTGCCGGCCGTCGCCACGTTGACCGTGTAGTTCATCCATTCGCCGGTGGCGAAGTTGTTCACCACGTAGGGGCTGACGAGATTGGTATCGCACGACGAGATGATGTCGACGTCGTCGCTGCGGTACTGGCCGCCGAGGTTGCCCGGCGTGGTGTCGTAGTAGGCGACGTTCTGCCCCCCGGCGTCGTAGTTCGCCGCCATGAAGGCGCCGGTAAGCGGAATCGGCGTTCCGGTGAAGGGCGTGCCGGTATAGGACGTCACGTAGGATGACGTCGAAGTGGTGCCGGTCGTCGTTCCTGTTGTCGTGCCGCTCGTCGTGCCCGTCACCGTGGTCGTGCTGCTCGTGGTCGGGACCACGGAAGCCTGAGTCGGACCGCGTACGGTGCGATCGTAGTAGATGGTGTTGGTGTACGCGGGGTGGTAGTTCGGCAGCTTGAGGTAGGCGCTGTAGCCTTGGTAGAGGTTAGGCCCGTTGTAGGGGAAGCCCGCCTGGTGAACGCCGTTGATCCAGAGGTCGGTAATGCCGGCGGAGGTATAAGACCAGTGAAAGTGCATCAGGATGTCGTACCAGACGCCCCGGGTGGCGATGGGGTCGCCGTAGGGGTCTTTGACTCCCAGGAAGTTGGTGCGTCCGGGGCCGTCGGACTGAGGAGCGCCGGCGCCGCCATAGACCCGGACATACCAGCCGACTCCATAGATATTGAGAGGGCAGAGCTGGATTTCGAAGTTCGGCTGCGTGTCGCCGGAGTAGTTGGAGTGAAACTCGGGGCCGATGTCCTGGCAGCCTCCATCGGTGGATACGGGGTAGTGCCAGGTGCTCGGAAGGTAGAAGGACGACCACCACCACTCGTCGGTGCCTTCGGTCGATTGGACGGTAAAGGCTTCATCGCAACGAACCCACCCCCCGCTGCCGGCGATGTTGGTGTCTGTCGGCTGAGTCGTCAGCGCCAGCGCGTAGCTGTCCGTTCGGGCCGTCGTGACGTTGGTGGCGCGTGTCGCGGACGCGCACTGAAGGATGGACGGGCCGCCTTGGGCGCAGGTCGTCGTTCCCTCGTAGTCGCAGAACATCGTGGCCGGCGGCACGGTCGCCGGAGCAAGTTGCTGGGCGAATGCGGCGGGCTTGCCTCCCAACATGAGGCCCGCGACCGAGAGACAGATTCCAAGGATTCGTTGGAACCGGGCGGCGGTTCCGGATGAGGCCGAGCACATGATTCCACCCCGCGACTTCGATGAACGTTATGGAGCCCACCATAGCAAATCGGTTCCGACCGCGGTATGTGCCGATGGAACCATATGGATCGTGAGTTCACACTGTGGTCGCTTCCACGACCGTCGAGCGCCGCATCCGCTGCCGCAGCATGCCAAGCATCGGGCGTTCGATCAGATAGCACGCAATGCATCCGACCGAGACGGTGCCAGCGAAGACAAGCAGGAACGTCGGCTTATATCCGATCGTCTGGTTGCGGTTAAGTTTCATGGCAACCTTCAGCAGGAGCCCTTCGAACGAGACGTGGGTCAGGTAGATGGTGTAGGAGGCGTCGCCGACAAAGCCGAGCAGCGCCGGAATTCGCAGCCTGCCCGAGGATTCCAGCTTCGTTATTCCCACGCGAAGAATTGCCAGAGCCAGTGCGAGAAATAGAGGCGAGAGTTGGCGGGGCAACGGCAAGCCCCAGACCGCCACGCCGGTACAGCAGGAACGCACACATGCCGAACAGGAAGTAGAGATTGTAGGCGGCGCTGTAGACACTCAACGGCGTTCGCGTATTCTCGGCAGGAAAGTGATAGAGCATGGCGGCGAACAGCATGAAGACACCAAGCGCCACCAATCCTATCCGCCGGTTGAGGACGAGAACGGAAAAGACGGCATAGAAGGCAACTTCGTAGAACAGGGTCCAGGCAACCGGAAGGGGGGGCTCCGCCGGTAAATCGGATCAACGACAACGCCGTCAACCAATCGACTGGACTCGTCGGCATCCTTGCATCGGCGCCTCCGAAAATGGCCAATAGCGCGACAAATGCCAGCGTGAACAACCAGTAAATTGGGTAGACCGCCTTGGGCGCAGGTCGTCGTTCCTTCGTAATCGCAGAACATTGAGGCCGGCGGCACCGTCGCCGGAGAAAGCAACTGGGGGAACGCGGCGGGCTTGCCCCCCAGCATGAGGCCCGCGACCGAGACACAAATTCCAAGGATTCGTTGGAACCGGGCGGCGGTTCCGGTTGAGACTGAGCGCATGACATCCCACCCGCGATTTCCACGATGGCCCTCACCGTAGCAAATCGATTTCGATGGCGGTATGTGCCGACGGGACTATGTGCGGGTTATGCGTTCCCCTTGACGCCTCGCGCCATGCTGTCGCGGAACAGGTTGTGCATCCGGACGAGCGGCAGCAAGCGGGACGACGCCAGCAACAGGGCGCGGCGGACGCCGCTCAGGCGCTGCAGCTTGGCCTCCATCCGCAGGCGGGGCAGCGCATCGAAGTCAAGCGCAACATCATGGCGAGCGAAGATTCTTCGAACTTCGCGGGTGGATCGATAAAAGGTCTCCGTCGCAGCGTATTCGGCGACGATCGCCGCCATTGCGCACCGTGAAGTTTCCGCCGGCGGCTTGACGCCGAGGCCGGCGCGCACCATAGCCACGATAAGCGCCCTTTGCAATCTTCCTTTTGCAAGCCAGTGCACCAGGGGAAGCCGGTAGTGCGGTTCGATCGGGCGGAGCGGCGCCGGGTATATGCCGATCAATATCCCGTCAGGCTTGAGTAGGCGCGCTATGTCGGCAGCAACCTTGTCCAGGTCGGCGACGTGCTCGAAAACCTGGTCGGCCACGACGAGATCGAAATAGCCGGCCGGGAATGCTGCTGCACCGTCGGCACCGACCAGCGAAATGATCGGATATTCGTCGCTGAACATTTGCGACAGAATCGCTCCGGCGGCGACGAACTGCTCGCCGATCTCGACGCCGAAGGCGCGCCAACCGTGCGCGCGAAGTTGACCCACCAGTTGACCGCGACCGCAGCCGAAATCAAGCACGGCGATGTCGCGCCGGGGCCTTCCGGTTTGCGTCGCAAGGGCGGCGAGTTCCCGTTCGACTTCGAGTTTCGGTTGGGCGCAGATGTCGCTCTCGGCAAGCGGCGTGAACTTGGCATCTCCGGAACATTCGCGGAACGTCCTCGGCGTGCCGGTTGCGGTCAGGCTCATGGCATGGGAGACGGATTAGCGGGGCGCACCCGGCCGAGTTGCCCGTACATCATGCCGATGGCGAACCAGAGGTAGAACTGTTCGGGCGCGGGCGTCAGGCTGCTGCCTGAGAACCCTTCGATCAGCAAGGTGGCGAGGCCGACCTCGGCGCCGGCGAAGAAGCCGCGCTGGGTGCGGCTCAGGGTAGTATCGGCGCTGAGCCGGCGGAAGCCGTTCCAGACGTGAAGAAAGTAGGCGCCGAGCAGGCCGAGGCCGACGACGCCCATATCGAGCAGGGTCGCCAGGTAGGCGTTGTGCGGATGGCCGACCATCTCCATGCGGCCGCCGCGCATCGCGTCCGACCACATCGTGGACCCGAGGCCGCTGCCCCAGACCGGGCTCTTCCAGACTTCCGGCAGCAGCGGCAGCCAAATCTCGTTGATGCGGCCGGCGCTAATGGCGTCGAGGCCTGCGCCCCATCCGAATTGGATGCGCTCGAACACGGCTGGGGGGGCGATCCAGGCAAGCGCCGCAAGAATCGCCGCGCCGAGCAGCACGACGAGAAAGCGGCGCTGCGAGAACAGGAAAATCGCGTTGACCAGGAGAAAGCCGAAGAAGGCGCTGCGCGAGAACGTCAGCGTCAGGGCGACGACGACCAAGGCCATGGTCGCGGCCAGCGCGATCTTGAGCTTGTAGTCCTGCGTCGCTACCGCGGTGAACAACATCAGCGCGTAGGCGACCGTGTAGTAGCGGCCTAGATCATTGGCGTGCAACCCGAGCGGGGAAAAGAAGGTTCGATCGGTAGCGCTCGACGCTTCGGCCAATGTGGCGCCGGAGAGGTAGAAGTAGACCAAAGTCATCAGGCCCAGGATCCAGACCGAGATCAGCATCGGCACCAGGAAGGATTCCGGGCGGCGCGAGCGCGCCACCGCGGCACCAAGCAGCAGCGCGAACAGCACCAGTAGCGCTGGCTTCAGCATGAAGTCGCGCAGATAGCTTGCCGAATCGTCGAATGTGGTCAGGAATTCGGATGGGATTTCGCCGGTATGGCGGGCGCCGAGCAGGCCGGCGACCACCAGCGGCACGAGATAGAACCAGACGACCGGCCGCGGCGCGAAGCGTGCCCAGCCGCCTTCGGGAAGTCCGTGCGCGAGCAAGGATGCCAGCGTTCCCAGCAGCAGCAAGTTGAGCGGATTAAGGCCCGTGACGCCGGCCATATCGTGGGGAAAGACCGCGCTTGCCGAAAGCGGCATCAGCGCGATCAGGCAGACCACGCCGAAGCGAAAGTCGAGCATGACAAAGACGCAAGCCAATAGGGAGATGCACACGACCAGGGCCTGGACCTCGGCAAAGACCACGAGCCCGCCCATGAGAATCGCGGCGGCCAGCGTTACGACGAGCGCCCTGGTCAGCGATGCGGCGTTCGGCGTTCGGTTGTGCGCTCTCGGAACGTATTCCAATCTGGCCTCCCTCTCTATGGCGTTCGGGGATTTGCTCTGCAGAGCAAGAGTTCCCATCCATCATTGACCGGCCAAGTCATCGGCTTGGTGGGCGGAGTCTCGTATTTCGTAGTCCGTTTGCACTAGCACTCCGGACCGAAGGCCATTCATCATTGACGGGGCTGAGGAACATTTGCAGATCTTCGACCTGACTCGTAGAGCCTTGCGCGCTTACGAACCGAATCAATAAGAAATGCGAGCGTACCCAATGGAAGGGTCAGAAGCCACAAGACCCTCGACTGCAGTTTTCGCAGTCCATGCCATTGATCTCCAAGAGCCTTCCCTGCGTGGAAGCCCCGCCGCGAATAATTGATAGCACTTTTTAGGAACGTGATAGGCGCATACGGAAGCCATCGTGCAGCCTCATCCAGCCGTGCGCCTTCCGCCATCATGCGAGCCAGTGGATTGGCCCAGCCGGGGGCCTGCGTCAGGCGGCTTTTGTCATCCGTCGGTTGGTACCACACGCGCAAGACACGATTGATGAACCGGGTCTTGTACTTCGCCGCAATGCGCGACCAAAGCACGAATTCCGGGAAATAGGATGAATTCTGGACGTCCGGGAATTTGAATTCCCGCACTACCGATGTCCGGTGAAACCCCCACTTCTCCCCTTGTACCTTGAATCGATATCGGATCTCCATCGAGTCGGAATCCAATGGCGAACGCGGAAATTCTGTTCCGGACAAAATGCCGCGCTCATCTTCCGTATTCGAAGATACGCCCGTGAAACCGGCGCGCTCTGCGTCAGGAATGGATTGCCATGTGTCATGGAAGACCTGAAGCGATTCAGGGCGACAGGAGTCGTCGGAATCGATGGACAGGAACAACTCTCCATAGGCCATGTCGACGGCCATATTCCAGGCGAGGTGCTTGCCGCGTGAATTTCGTCTCAGATAACGGATTGGGAATGTGGCTTCCGTTTGCCACTGCTTGACCAGGGCTTCAGTGTTATCGGAAGGGTCATCGGTGTCGTCGACGATCAGCCACTCGAAGTCCGTGAAGGTCTGGACACGCAAACTCTCATACACTCGATGGATGGTCGAGGCCCTGTTGTAGGTCGGCGTGAATACCGTAAATACGGGGGGATGCATACGATTCTCTCCCATCGTTGAAAGGAGTCGGTTGGGGCATCGTGGCCCGCGCCTGTGACTGCTTGATGCGACGGTGGCTGGGCTACGGGGTTCGATCGGACCATGCCGCGCCGCGTGGTCCGCTTGGCGCATGCCGGTGTCGCCTCCTGCGCGGCAGGCGACGACCACACTGCCGCATGCTCCGGAAAACGAAAGACTGTCTCGCGATCCTTGTCGTCGGCGGAGCCGGCTATATCGGATCGCACATGGTCAAATTGCTGCGGCGATCGGGGTTCGGCACGGTGGTGCTCGACGATCTTTCAGGTGGCCATCGCGACGCCGTGCGCGACGTGCCGCTGGTCGTCGGATCGATCGCCGACGCCGGCCTGCTCGCGGAGTTGTTCGCCCGCCATCGCTTCGCCGCGGTCATGCATTTTGCCTCGTTCATACAGGTCGGCGAATCGATGAGCGATCCCGGAAAGTACTACGCCAACAACCTCGCGGCGACGCTGACGCTGCTCGGCGCGATGCGTGACGCAGGCGTCATGCGCTTCATCTTTTCTTCGTCGGCCGCGGTCTTCGGCCATCCCGATCGGCTGCCGATCCGCGAAGATCTCCCCAAACGGCCGATCAACCCATACGGCCGCAGCAAATGGATGGTGGAGCAGGTTCTGGAGGATTACGATCGGGCTTACGGCCTGAAAGCGATCTGTCTGCGCTATTTCAACGCCGCGGGTGCCGACCCGGACGGCGAGTTGGGCGAGCGCCATCATCCGGAGACGCACCTGATCCCCCTCCTGCTGCAGGCCGCTTCGGGCCGGCGCGAGGCCGTTTCCGTGTTCGGCACGGACTACGACACGCCCGACGGCACCTGCATCCGCGACTATGTTCACGTCGCCGACCTGTGCGACGCGCATCTGCTCGGGTTGCGGCGCCTGCTCGACGGTGGCGAGAGCGCGCGGTTCAACCTGGGCAACGGTCAGGGCTTCTCGGTCAAGGAGGTCATCGACACGGTGCGGCACGTGACCGGAAGGCGGACTCCCGTGCGCTACGAAGCGCGGCGCCCCGGCGATCCCCCACGCCTGGTGGCCGACACGACGCTGGCTCACGGTGTGCTGGGCTGGATGCCGCAGCGGGCGAAACTGGAGACGATCGTCGCAGACGCCTGGGCCTGGGAACGGAAATATCCCTGGGGCCGCGCCGCATCGGACGGATTCTAGATTGCCTTCGCAGGCAGGCGCCTTCTACCGACCTTCATCAGCAACTGGCCTGCGGGGACTTCGTAGCGCTTGTAAAGCCAAAGCGAAAATGCCACGAGGAGCGCTGAAACGACGAACGGAACCGCGAGAGCGTAGTCGGTGGGGATGAACCGGGAAAGCCATATGATCAGGGCGATTCCCGCGTACTGATGTATCAGGTACAGGGAGTAGCTGGATTTCCCCACTTCCGACAGGATGCGACTCGACAAGAGGCGCTGCAGCAGTCCGAGCTTCATGGCCAAATAGAAGAATGCCGGCAGGATCAGCCCCGCGGCGATGCCCGTCGGCTCGGCGCCGGCTGCATACGCGACGATCAGGGAAGTTCCGGCCCATATTGCCAGCCGCGACCACGCGGTTGGACTGCCCGCATGCTCGAAATAGAAGCCGACGCCTACCAGGAACCATGGAAGGTTCTCCGCGCTGGTCAGAGTCATCCATCGGTCACCCAGCGCCGGCGCATGGTGCTGCAACAACCAGTCGATGGCGAGAAACCCCGCGCAAACGATCAGAAAATTCCGGACGACGTTGGTTCTCCCCAGGAAATAGAGCACCGATATCAGGACGTAGAACTTCACCTCCACGAACAGGGACCAGTAGGCGCCATCCATTGCGCGAAACAGCTCGCGCCCGGCCAGCTTGTTGAAGACCAGGGGATCGATGAAGGTCAGCGAAGGCACGAAGTAATACGGCGAGGCGGCGAACGGCGCATCCGGAATGGCGACCAGGATCAGATAGGTGCTGGCGCTGCAAACCAGCATTGCCGGGAACAGGCGGGCAAAGCGCCTCAGCGCGAACTCGCGCCAGCTGCCGCAGCGCGTCAGCGTCATCGTGATGACGAAGCCCGAGATGATGAAGAAGAGCTGCACCCCGTAATGCCCGTTCTTCACCAGCAGCACGTCTCGAAGTGCGTCCCCATACGGGTACAGGGCGACCTCGCTCGCCGGTGGCAGCCATCGCGCGAAATAATGGAACAGAAGAACCGGCAATATTGCGACGGCACGCAGCCCATCCAGGTGATCGATTCTCATGACCGCCTCAGCGCGCGCTGCGCGGCCGGCGCGTCAGCAGCGCCACGTACGCCGCCGTGGCGAGGAGATAGACGGCATAGGTCGCCACGTATGCCTGCACGGCGCCGACCCCGCCGCCCGTCGGCACGAAGACGTAGGCGAAGGCGATCCACGCGCCGCCCTTGAGAAGCTCGATGGCGGCGATCTTCAGCGGCGCGACGCGCGCCAGCAGCACGTAGCCGAACAGGGTGCCGGCCGTCTTTACGACGTTGCCGACCATCTGCCAGCCGAACAGGTCGCGCATGCCGACGAACTCGTGCGTGAATACCAGCTCGATGACGACGTCGCGCAGCGCGTAGATGGCGGCGCTGGCCAGCGCGACCGCCGGTATGACGTAAAGGGCGGCGAGGCCGATCTCGCGGCGCAGCTCGGCGGCGTCCTTGATCTCGGCGAAGCGCGGTAGGTAGTACATCGAGAACGTGTAGATGAAGACGTTTAAGTACATGTCGGAAAGCCGCCAGACGCCTTGCAACAGGCCGACGGCGTGCATGCCGGCGTGGCGCGCCAGCGCGTCGCGGACCACGGTCTGGCCGAAGGACTCCCCAAAGGAGGCCGCGGCCGCCATCGGCAGGAACGCCGCCAGGCGGCGCAATTCGGCGGTCGAGAAGCGCGCGGTGAACAGGTGCCGGTCGAACCACGGCCTGCGCCGCGCCACCAGCGCATCGACGGCCAGCAGCGCCAGCGGACCCAGCGCCGCCGCGGCCAGTCCGCCGGCGACGCCGAACAGTGGCGACAGCAGCGCGAACAGCGCGAGGCCCGACAGGATGTTGCCGATGTGCATCAGCGTGGTGGCGCCGAAGTCCTTGGCGCCGTTCGCCATGCCGTTCACCACGCAGGCAAACAGGCCGCAGAGGTAGATTGCGCCGAACAGCGCGACCTCGAGCGAGTAGCGCTCGTCGCCGAGCAGGTGGCGCGAGACCAGCGGCGCCGCGACGACGATGGCGAGCGAGGCCGGCAGTCCCGCGGCGAGCAGCGCGCGCACGGCGGTCGACAGCAGCGCGCGACGGCGTTCGAAGTCGTCGCCGTATTCGGCCGTGCTGCGCACGATGCCCTTGTTGACGCCGTCCGCCACGGTGCCGAGCGTCACGCTCATGAAGCCCTGCAACTGGGCCACCGTGCCGATCCCCGCGGGGCCGAGGAATACCGACGTCACCTTGACGCTGAGGAAACTCGCGCCCATCTGCACGGCGGTGCGCACGCCGGCGAGCAGGGCTGCCTTGAGCAGTCCTGCGTCGGTTGCCGCCAGCTTGCCCCGCGCACCGGCCGCCGCGACGCCGCCATCGGCGGACACGGGCAACTGCTTCAAGTGTTCTCCCTAGTGGCCGGGCTCAACAATTGTTGATGACGGTGCCGACGACGCGCGTGCCGCTGTTGCCGAGGTCGCGCACCACGCGATGCGTGTCGGCGAGCCGCGTCTGGTCCTTGCGCGCCAGCACCACCGCGCTGCCGGCGCGGAAGCCCACCGCCTGGGCGTCCGAGTAGCGCAGCGCCGGCGCGGTGTCGACCAGGATGACGTCGAAGTCGTCGAGATAGCTGGTGAACACCGTCGGCAGGGCGGGACGCGACAGCAGTTCCAGCGGGTTCGGCGGCGGCGCGCCGGCCGGCAGCAACATCAGGTTGTGGAAGCCGGGAATGGCGACGGCGGCGTCGAGCCCGGCGCGCCCGGCCAGCACGGCGGCCAGGCCGATGCGGTCGGGCACGTTGAAGATGCGGTGCTGGCGCGGGTTGCGCAGGTCGGCGTCGATCAGCAGCGTGCGCTCGCCGAGTTGCGAGAACAGCACCGCCAGGTTGGCGGCGACGTAGCTGCGGCCCTCGCCGCCGTTGGGGCTGACGATCGCCAGCACGTGCTGGTGCGTCTCCGGCCGCTTGAACCAGCGGATCAGCAGCTGCGTGCGCAGCGCGCGCAGTTCCTCGGTGCGCGGATGGAACTGCTGGTAGGCGGTGACCAGCTCGGCGCTGGCGCCGTCGTTGTCGGGCAGCAGCTCGGGCAGGTCGTACTGCTTGTTCAGCGCCGAGACGAGGTCGCGCTCGTTGATCAGCTTGAGCCGCAGCGCGGCCTCGCCGAAGCGCCAGCCCTCGCGCTGCTGCAGCTCCATGACGCGCGCGGTGTCGCGCGGATTGAGCTTGCCGGCGGCGACCAGGATGGCGCCGATGCTGTCGGGGCTCGGGCCGTGATGCTCGATCTGCGTGACGTTGCTGTCGATGGTGGTCATGTCTGTCGTCCCCTTTTTCAGCCCGGACCGGGAAGGGCGCGGCGGATGTCCGGCCCCGGCAGCCGGTCCGCGATCGGATTCCACTTGTCGAGCACCGCCAGCAGCGGCACCTGGATGTCGCCCGCCAGGTCCTCGATGAGGCGCACGCGCTGGTCGAACATCTCGAGCAAATGCACCGCGGCGAGTCCGAGCAGCATGCCGACCACCAGCGCGATGCCGGCGTTGAGCGCCAGCCGCGGGCGCGCCGGCTTGGCCGGCGGCGTGGCGGCGTCGAGCACGCTGACGTTGGTCTGCAGCGCGCGGCTCTCGACGTTGCTCGACAGGTAGCGGGCCATCGCCTCGTCGTAGGTGCGCTGCGCGATGGCGGCGTCGTGCGTCAGCACGGCCATCTGGGTGCGCGCCTGCGCCAGCTCCATGACGTGCGCGCGCTGCTTCTCCATCTCGGCCTTCATATCTTCCTGGCGGGCCTTGTTGCGGCGCATCGTCTCGTCCACGCCGGTGACGGCCCGGCGCGTTTCGCCGGCCAGCGCGGCGCGCAGGCTTTCCACCTGCGCCAGCTGGTGCTGGTACTGCGGATGGTTGACGCCGAATTCCGACGACATCTCGCGCAGCCGCGCCTCGGCGCGCTGCAGGTCGGCGCGCAGGTTCTGCAGGCTCGGGCTGTTGAGGATCTCGGCCAGCGTCGGCGGCGCGCCGGCGCCGGGATTGCGCGACAGCGTGGTGGCGAGGTCGGACAGCTGCAGGTTGGCGACGTCGTAGCGTTCCTCGAGCGCCGAGATGCCGTGCTCCTGGCGGAAGGCGGCGAGGCGCTGCTCGGCCTGCTCGAGCTTGACGCGCAGGCCCTTCAGCTGCTCGTCGAACCATGCCGAGGCCTGGCGCGTCGGCTCGACGCGCAGGTCGAGCGTGGTGTCGACGTAGGACTTGGCGAAGGCGTTGGCGACCTGCGCCGCCAGCTCCGGATCGGAGGCGCCGAAGGCGAGCTGCACGACGCTGCTGGTCGAGGTGTCGACCTTCAGGCGCTTCTCCATGCGATCGGCGATCCATTGCTCGATCGGCACGGTGCCGCGCGGATCGAAGCCGTCGGCGCCGACCTTGGCCTGGGCCGCCGGATTGTCGGCGAGGTTGAGCATGCGCACCACGCGCTGGGCCACCTTGGGGCTGGTGATGATGTCGACCTGGGTCTGCATGTAGCCGGTGCGTTCGCGCTCGGGCGTGCGCCGCTCGGTGGTCTGCAGCGACTGTTCGTCCTTGCCGTCGACCAGCAGCGACACCTTGGCGACGTAGGTCTTCGGCAGCAGCAGGCTGGCGACGACGGCCGCCGCCACGGTGGTCGCCAGGATCAGGAAGAAGACCCGGAAACGCGCTCGCAGGGCGGAAAGCAGAAGGGTGAAGTTCATGATGATGCCTCCGAAGGGCGCGCGCCTAGAACAGGCTTTCCTTGACGTAGATGACGTCGTCGGCGCGCACGCGGTCGGCCGGCTTGACGTCGATCTGCTCGACGCCGCCGTTCGGCATGCGGCGGCGGATGCTGAGGCCGCGCTCGGTGCCGCGCGGCGTGATGCCGCCGCCGAGCGAGATCGCCTGCATCACGTCGAGGTCGGGATCGAGCCGGTAGGAACCGGCGTGCTGGACCTCGCCGTAGATGTAGAACACCGGGGCGCGCGGCACATAGACGCTGTCGCCGTTGCGCAGCTCGATGTTGGCGCCGGCATCGCCATTGCGGTACATCTTGGCGACGTTGACGATCTGCTTGACGCCGCTGGCGCCGTGCGCCATCACCGAGACGGTGCCGTCGCCGGCGGCGGTGATGCCGCCGGCCAGCGCCAGCGCGTCGCTGACGCGGGCGTGGTCTTCCAGCACGTAGCGGCCCGGATGCGCGACTTCGCCGAGCACCGACACCTGGCGGCTGCGCACCTGCAGGATGTTCACCGTCACCTGCGGATCCTTGAGGAACTGCCCGCGCTTCAGGCGCCCGGCGATGCGGTTCGCCGCCTCCGTCGGCGTCGCGCCGCCGAGTTCGACGTCGCCGACGAGCGGCATGCGGATGCTGCCGCGCGCGGTCAGCCGCGTCTCCGTCGTGAGATCGGGGTTGCCGAACACCGTCACCCGGATGCTGTCGCCGGGCCCCAGGGCGTCGGGCGCTTCGGCTCGCGCGGCGGTGGCGAAGAGCGCCGCGGCCAGTGCCAGCAGGGCCGGCAGCCATGCCGCGAATCTGTGCGAGGATCGGACCATGTTTCCCTCCTTCGATGAACGTTCCGGAGGGCAAGCTACCTGCATAAGTCGGAGGTTTCGGCGGTCGGCGGCTAGTCCGTATGGATCACCGCAAAGACCGCGGCGCCGGCAGGCGCGGCGGCGAGGGGCGCTTCCATCCTAGAGCGGGCGCGGCGGTCGCGCCCATGCCGATGGAGGCAGCCTATGCCGTTCGGTGGGTCGCGCGCGCGCCGTCGGCGATGGCGGCACAGGCCGGACGCATCGTCCGGTACGGGTATACCGTTAGCGCGAATACTCGCTGGTCAGGATTTCGCGGCCTTGTCGAAACTCTTTAAATGCCTGCGTACCGCGACGGCAGGACGTATGCCGGCGATCGTCAGCCGGCAGGGGAATGCAGGCAGCACCATGGAAAGTCTTCGACAACCGACAGAGGCCAGCGAGCGATTCGCCGTACCGGCGGCGCGTTTCGACGAGCGCGCGCTCCAGGCCGGGCAGGAGCGCGCGGAGCTCGAGCGCATGCGCGCGGCGCTCGAGGCCAAGCGCCGCCAGCTCGAGCTTTCGGCGCGGCGGCAGGCGGAATTCCTCGCCAGCATGTCGGACGACCTGCGCACGCCGCTCAACAGCCTGCTGATCCTCGCCAAGCTGCTGGCCGACAACGACGGCAACAACCTGACCGCGCAGCAGGTCGACTTCGCGCAGACCATCTACGCGGCGGCGACCGACCTGCTCTCGCTGGTCGACGACGTGCTCGACCTGGCGCGCATCGAGGCGGAGCGGCTGGCGCCCGACGTCGCCGAGGTGACCTTCCGCGACCTGCGCATCTATCTGCTGCGCGCCTTCCGGCAGACCGCGCGCGATAGGCACACCGTCTTCGACGTCGTGCTCGCGCCGGACCTGCCGGCGGGAATCCGCACCGACGGCAGGCGGCTGCGCCACATCCTCAAGAACATGCTGTCCCAAGCCTTCAAGTGTGCCCACGGCGGTCGCGTGGCGCTGTCGATCGCCGCCGCCGGCAGCCTGGCGATCTTCGAAGCCCTGCGCCGGCCCGAGGGCAGCATCGGCTGCGAGCATGCCGGCGGCCTGGGGCTCTCGATCTGCCGCGAACTGGCGCAGTCGCTCGGCGGCAATATCCGCGTCGCCAGCCTGCACGGCGACAACGTCCGTCTGGCGCTCGACCTGCCGTTCGATCTCGTCGCCGAGCCCGCCGCAGCGCCGGCGGCGCCGGAGGACGACGCCGCCGAGGCGATACCGATCGAGCTCGCGGGGCTGCCGCCGGCGCTTCAAGCGATCCACCCGGAGCGCCGCAGCCGCTGCGTCGACGACGCGGTCATGCTGATCGTCGAGGGCAATGCGCAGGTCGCGTCGGTGATGCTCGACCTGGTGCGCGCCAACGGCTTCCAGGGCGTGGTGGCGACCGACCTCGGCACCATGCGCGTGCTGCTGCGCGAGGTCGCGCCCGAGGCCGTGCTGATCGGCGGCAGCCTGATGGACATCGACGGCTGGACCACGCTCGAACTCCTCAAGCGCGACCCGCAGACGCGGCGCGTGCCGATCAGCATGAGCTATTTCGATGCGCGGCGCTATCTGTGCCTGCAGCTCGGCGCCGGCACCGACTGGGCGGCCGGCGCGGCCGAGCGCATGCTCGCGGGGCTGGACGCCGCGGCGGGCCGCCGCGCCGAAAGGCTGCTGCTCGCCGGCGTGCCCGACGCCAGCTACGGACGCGAGCTGGCGCGCAGCGACGACGGGCGGCGCGCGGTGCGCGTCGCGAGCGGCGCCGACGCGCTCGGAGCCCTGCACGCGGAAGGCTGCGACGCGCTGGTCGTCGGTCCGGCGCTCGGCGACATGAGCGCCGTCGAGCTGATCCGGGCTATCAGCGCCGCGGAACTATGCCAGGAGGACCTGCCGCTGGCGCTGATCGGCGGCGCCGCGGCGCGGCCGCCGGCGGGCACGCTCGAGCTCGGCATGCTGCGTCACCGCGCCCGGCTCGAGGAGGTGCTCGGCGAGACCGCACTGTATCTCGGCCAGACCGTGGCGCACGTGCCGTCGCCGCGCCGCGACGCGCTGTCGCGCCGCCGCGAGGTGTCGCCCGAGCTGGCGGGGCGGAAAGCCCTGATCGTGGACGACGACATCTACAACGTCTATGCGATGACCGGCGCGCTCGAGCAGCAGGGCATGCGGGTGGTGCTCGCCGAGAACGCCAAGGAGGGCATCGAGGCCTTGCGCGCCCATCCCGACGCCGAGGTCGTGCTGATCGACATCACCATGCCGGAGATCGACGGCGACGGCGTCATCGGCGCGCTGCGGTCGGCGCATCCGCGGGAACTGCCGATCATCGCCGTGACGCCGCGCGCCACGCCCGGCGACCGCGAGAAGTGCATCGGCGCCGGCGCTTCCGACTACATCTCCAAGCCGGTCAACGTCGAGCAGATGCTGGCGCTGCTGCGCACCTGGCTGGCGCGCGCCCGATGAGCGCGGAATCGCCGCTGCCGGCGCGGGACATCAACGTCCTCGCGGTCGACGCCGAACCCGACACGCTGGCGGCGATCGCCGAGGCGCTGGCGGCGCCCTGCTGCAAGGTCGCCGCCGCCTCCTCGGGCACCGAAGCGCTGCGGCAGATACTGAAGACGGACTTCGCGCTGATCCTGCTCGCCGCGGACCTGCCGGGCCTCGACGGCCTCGAGGTCGCGGCGCTGATCCGCCAGGTCAAGCGCTCGAGCCACATCCCGATCATCTTCCTCACCGCGCCGGGCGGGCCGCCGCGCCCGGTGTTCCGCGGCAGCGGCGGCGGCTTCGTGGACTACATCGCCAAGCCGGTCGACGCCGCCGTGCTGCAGTCGATGGTGTCGGAATTCGCGCGCGCCTGCGGCCGGAGCGGGCAGGCCGAGATCGGCAAGGTCGGCGAGGACCTCGAGAGCATCATCCGCGAGCGCACCGCCAGCCTGATCCGCGCCAACGACGACCTGCGCCGCGAAGCGGCGCGGCGCGAGCGCGCCGAGG
>DAIDAU010000129.1 GCA_027310465.1 Rhodocyclaceae bacterium | reverse complement strand
CGGCGACAACGGCATCCGCGTGCGCTACCTGCACTCGGACATCGACACGGTGGAACGCGTCGAAATCATCCGCGACCTGCGGCTCGGCGAGTTCGACGTGCTGGTCGGCATCAACCTGCTGCGCGAAGGCCTCGACATCCCCGAGGTTTCGCTGGTGGCGATCCTCGATGCCGACAAGGAAGGCTTCCTGCGCTCGGAGCGCTCGCTGATCCAGACGATCGGCCGTGCGGCCCGCCATATCAATGGCGCGGCGATCCTCTACGCCGACAAGATCACCGACTCGATGAAGCGCGCGATCGCCGAGACCGAGCGCCGCCGCGCCAAGCAGGTGGCCTTCAACGAGGAGCACGGCATCACGCCGGTGGGCGTGAAGAAGCGCATCAAGGACATCATCGACGGCGTCTACGATCACGACACGGCGGCGCGCGAGCTCAAGGCGGCGCAGGAGGCGGCGCGCTACGAGACGATGAGCGAGAAGGCGCTGGCCAAGGAGATCAAGCGGCTCGAGAAGGCGATGCAGGAGCATGCCCGCAACCTCGAGTTCGAGCAGGCGGCGGCGGCCCGAGACGAGCTGTTCCACCTGAAGAAGCTCGCCTTCGGCGCCGAGCTCCACGATCATGGCGACGGCTGACGGCCGGCGAAGCGCCGCCGCCGCGGCACTATAATGGCTAGCCATGGGAAGCAACCCGGATTTCAAGGAGTCGAAGGTGGCGCAGGCCGACAACATGACGCGAATTGGCAAGTTCGAGATGCGCCGCATCGTCCAGGAGTTCGACGACACGCTGATCCGCCTCTACGGGGTGAACATGCGCGACGCCGGCATCACCCGGCTGGACGCGCTGAACCTGTACAACGAGTGCCGGAGCGCCAGCAAGGCCGCGGAAATCTGCGGCGAGCGCCGCGGGCTGCGCCGCGCCTGAGGCATTCCGCGCCATTCCGCGCAAAATTCGGGCGCACAAGCCGCGTTGGCCTTGCGGCCATGGTATCGTCCGCAGCTAACCTGATTCGGGCAAGGCAATGAAACGGCTGGACGATTTTCGACTCCGCTTCGGCAAGCGGGAACTGGTGCCGCTGATGATCGGCGGCATGGGGGTGGATATTTCCACCGCCGAACTGGCGCTGGAGGCGGCCCGCCTGGGCGGCGTCGGCCATATTTCCGATGCCATGGTGAAGACGGTGTCCGACCGCCGCTTCGACACCAAGTACGTCAAGGAGAAGCTCAAGCTCTACAAGTACAACGTCGCCAACCCCGACAAGTCGCCGGTGCAGTTCAATCTCGGCAAGCTGGCCGAGGCGACCAAGCTGCACGTCGGCAAGACGATGGAAGCCAAGCGCGGCGACGGCATGATCTTCATCAACACGATGGAGAAGCTCACCATGAACGCGCCGAAGGAGACGCTCAAGGTGCGCCTCTCGGCCGCGCTCGACGCCGGCATCGACGGCATCACGCTGGCGGCGGGCCTGCACCTCGGATCCTTCGCGCTGATCGAGGACCATCCGCGCTTCCGCGACGCCAGGCTCGGCATCATCGTCTCGTCGCTGCGCGCCTTGCAGCTCTTCCTGCGCAAGTCGGCGCGCACCGGCCGGCTGCCGGACTACGTCGTGATCGAAGGCCCGCTGGCCGGGGGGCACCTCGGCTTCGGCATGGATTGGGCGCAGTACGATCTGGCGACCATCGTCGCGGAGATTCGCGCCTGGCTGGTCGCCGAGCATCTCGACATTCCGCTGATTCCGGCCGGCGGCATCTTCACCGGCAGCGATGCCGTGAACTTCATGGAGCACGGCGCCGCGGCGGTGCAGGTGGCGACCCGCTTCACGGTGGTGCGCGAATGCGGCCTGCCGCCGGAGGTGCAGCAGGAGTATTTCAAGTCGGGCGAGCAGGACATCGAGGTCAACACCGTCTCGCCGACCGGCTACCCGATGCGCATGCTGAAGAACAGCCCGGCCATCGGTTCGGGCATCCGCCCGAACTGCGAGGCCTACGGCTACCTGCTCGACGCCAACGGCAACTGCGCCTACATCAACGCCTACAACCGCGAGGTCGCGGCGCATCCGGGCGAGCGCAAGGTCTCGGTGCGCGACAAGACCTGCCTGTGCACGCACATGCGCAACTTCGATTGCTGGACCTGCGGCCACTATGCCTACCGGCTGAAGGACACGACGGTCCGCCGCGACGACGGCACTTACGCCGTCCTCACGGCCGAGCACGTCTTCCGCGACTACCAGTTCAGCACCGACAACAAGATCGCCTTGCCGCAGGCATGACGGCGGCGATCGGCCCGGCGAGGCTTGAAAAGGCCATGGCCGGGGCGTAATCTGCCGGCATTGCGCTTGCGGCCCCGCTGTCGCCGCGAGCCATCGCATCCGGGCGGGGAGGGGCTTGAATGCTGCAAGCAACGCTGGCGAGGCTTTGGCGTCGCGCTTGGTCTTTGATCCTGATCGAGATGACCGCCGAAGAGGTGGGCTGGCTGTTCTGGCCCGGCGGACATCTTTCCCTGCTCTCGAAACGCCGCGCCGGCGTCATCCTGACGCGCGTGCGCCTGGTCGCGGGGCTTTTCGCCGTGCTCACGCCGCTCTGGATCGTGGTCGACATGGCTGTATTCCCGGCGGCAGTCTGGCAGGGCCTGGCCTCGGCACGGGTGATCGCTTCGCTGGCCTTCGGCGGCATCGTGCTGACGCGCTGGAGCATCGATTCCTACAAGAGCCTGTACGGAGCGCTGGGCGCGCTGCTCGCGGTGCCGTCGGCGTTCTTCCTGTTCTCCTACGCGCACATCGCCTCGTTCGAGCTTCACGGCTTCCAGAAGGCCATGGGCAGCGGCTACACGTTCCTGCCCTTCGTCATGCTCGCGGGCCTGTCGATCTTTCCGCTGACGCTGGTCGAGTGCGCCGCGTTTGCGGTGCCGATGGTGGCAATGCCGCTGGTCGGGGCCGCCATGACGGGCGAGACGGACTATGCGTCGCTCGGCGTGACGGTGTGGCTGCTGCTGCTGATCGTCAGCGTCTCGGCGCTGGCCGGGCTGTCGCAGCTGGCCTTCATGATCGTCTTCATCCGCGAGGCCATCCGCGACAGCATGACGGGCTGCTTCACGCGCAACAGCGGCGAGGAGCTGCTCGATCTCCAGTTCATCCTGTCGGCCCGCATCCACGCGCCGCTGTCGCTGGCCTTCATCGACCTCGACCACTTCAAGCACATCAACGACAGCTTCGGACACGAAGCGGGCGACCAGGTGCTGCGCAACGCCACGCTGCAACTGCGCCGCCATCTTCGCGCCGGCGACATCCTGGCGCGCTGGGGCGGCGAGGAATTCGTCCTCATCATGCCGAACGCGACCATGCAGCAAGCGCGCCAGGGCCTGCTGCGCGTCTACGAGCTGGGGCTCGGCGCGGCGCCGGACGGCGCGCCGGTCACCGCCAGCATCGGCGTCGCCGAGCGGCTGGAAGACAACGCCCGGGACTGGAACGAACTCGTCGAGATCGCGGACGAGCGCATGTACCAGGCGAAGCAGGCGGGACGCAACCGCGTCGTCGGCGCCGAGGCGCTCGCCCTCGACTGAAATCGCGGGACGAAAAAAAACCGCAGCGCGCGGCTGCGGTTTCTTGCTCAGCGACGGCCGATTAGATCGGCTTGATCGTGGCGGCCTGCTTGCCCTTCGGGCCTTGCTTGACCTCGAAGCTCACCTTCTGGCCTTCTTGCAGCGACTTGAAGCCGCTCGCCTGGATTTCGGAGAAGTGCGCGAAGAGATCGTCGCCGCCTTCGTCCGGAGTGATGAAGCCGAAGCCTTTCGCGTCGTTGAACCACTTAACGGTGCCAGTTGCCATGTAACTTTCCTTGAAAAAAATTGACGAAAAACGGGCAAAGCCCACGCAACCGAAATCAAGAAAGCTGGTTGGCAGAAACGGCGCCGTCCCGGCGGGTGAATCAGTACGCGCTACTTGAATCGAATGCAACGGGCACCATACGGGAAGCGCACGCCGATGGCAAGAAATATTTTCGCGTCGTGGCCGTTCACTGTTGCGGCCGGCGCACCCCGCGATTCCTTGATGTCAGTGGCGTTTCACCAGTTCGAAGCGCTCGACCATCGTCTGCAGATCGGCGGCGGTCTTGGTCAGGTCTTCGACAGCCTGCCAGGCATCGAGGGCCACCGAGGTGTTCTGGTCGATCAGCAGCGAGATCTTTTCCATGTTGCCGGCGACTTCTTCGCTGGCGGCCGCCTGCTGGCGCGCGGCGGTGGCGATGTGTTCCGCCATGCTCGCCACGTCCCCGCTCGACGACTTGATCTGGTCGAGGCCGCCGACGCTTTCGCGCATCATGCCGATGCCCTGGTCGACTTCCTCGACCGCCTGGCCCATCGAACCGACCGCCTTGTCGGTGACTTCGCGGAAGGCGGCGACGGTGGCGGTGATGTCGGCCGTCGAGGCGCTGGTGCGCTCCGCCAGCTTGCGCACCTCGTCGGCGACGACGGCGAAGCCGCGGCCCTGCTCGCCGGCGCGCGCCGCTTCGATCGCGGCGTTGAGCGCGAGCAGGTTGGTCTGGTCGGCGATCTCGCGGATGGTGTTGGTGATGTCGCCGATCTTCTGGATCGCCTGGTTCAGTTCGCCGATGCTGGCGCTGGAGGCCTGGACGGCTGCGACCACGCGCGAGGTCGCGGCCATGCTTCCGGTCATCGTGTCGAGGCTCTGCGTGACCAGCGCGCGCGAGTGCTCGGCCGCCTGCGCGGTGCGCGCGGCGCTCGCCGCAACCTCGTTGACGCTTGCGGTGAATTCCTCGCTGGTGGCCGCCACGCTCTGGACGCGGTCGCGCTGCTCCTTCGACTGGTCGACGACGTGGCCCATCTCGTCGTTGAGCCGGCGGCACCGCGCGTCGACGCTGCCCGAGGCGGCGCGGATCTCGTCGAGGATCACCTTGAGGTGCGCCTGCATCGTGGACAGGCCGTGCATCAGGTGGCCGGCTTCGTCGCGCCCCGAGATGTCGATGTCTTCGGTGAGGTCGCGCTGCGAGATCTTGTCGAAGTGGCGGATGGCGCGCCGCATCGGTTCGACGACCGCGCGGATCAGCAGCGAGGCGAATACGGCGACCGCCAGGACGGCGACCAGCGTGCCCCCGACGCTCAGGTCGCGCAGGAGTGCATAGCGGTCCTCGGAGCGGCGGAAGTCCTGTTCGCCGGCCTGCAGCAGGTGCTGCTGCATCGCGTCGGCTTTGGCCGAGACGTCCTTGAACAGGGGATTGATCTTCGTCAGCAGCAGCAGGTTGGCCTGGTTGAAATTGCCGGCCTTTACGGCGTCGCGGGCGGCCGCCGTGCCGTCGCGCGCGAACGTCTCGCGCGCCTCGAGGAAGGCCTTCGCCGCCGCCTGTTCCGCGGCGCTCATGGCGTGCGCCTGGTATGCGGCGATCAGCCGCTGGATCTCGCCGTCGTTGGCGCGGAGGGCATCGAGGTGCGCGTCGACCGGATGGTCGTGCATCTTCGACAGCGGGTTGTCCGGATTGTGCTGCAGCGCCAGCATGATCTGGGCGCGATCGTCGCCGAGCAGGCGGACGATCTGCGCCACCGCGAGCGACGGCTCGAGGCGGTCCTGGTAGGCGGACTTCAGTTCGTCGTTGGTCATGCGCATGCCCGACAGTCCGACCGCGGCGCTGCCGACGAGCAGCAATGCCATGAAGGCCATGACGGCGCTCAGCCGGGCGCGCAGGCTCAGCCGCTTGAGCCTGCCGCCGCGCGAGTCGATGTCCGCTTCGCTGCGCTTGAGTTCGGCATAGAGGGCCTCCGCCGCCTTGACCTGGTCGCGCGAAGGTTCGGTGCGCACCGACATGTAGCCGATGGTCCGGTCGCGTTCGCGGATCGGCACGACGAACGCATCCACCCAGTAGTGGTCGCCGTTCTTGCAGCGGTTCTTGACGATGCCGCGCCACGGCCGTCCGTCCTTGACGGTCTGCCAGAGATCATGGAACGCCGCCGGCGGCATGTCGGGGTGGCGCACGACGTTGTGATTCTTGCCGACCAGCTCGTCG
>DAIDAU010000507.1 GCA_027310465.1 Rhodocyclaceae bacterium | reverse complement strand
GCTTTGTCCTTTCCCGCCGTGGCCGCCTGATACGCCAGAACATTGCCGCAAAATCCAGTGAGCTGAGCGCGACAGGCCTGCTCTCAGTGGCGACCGAGCGCGTGCACGCGCCCTGCCTGACGCCGGCCGCGATGCGCCAGGTGGTCGATCTGGCGTTGCGGGCGGAAGCACTGTTCGGCGGCGCGCAGGACGTCGAGTTCGCCCTTGCCGCCGACGGCCTCTGGCTGGTCCAGGCGCGCCCCATCGTTCCTCCGCCCCCACCCGCGGTCACGCCCCTGGAGCGCTATCTCGCGCGCGAGCGGCGCCGCCTGGCCAGAAAATTTGCTGCGCTGCGCCGACGCGGCGTCTTGCGCGGACGGGAGGTAATCCTCAGCAATGGCAATGTCGGCGAACTTCTGCCGACGCCGACGCCGATGAGCTTCGGCCTTTTTCAGCACATCTTTTCCGGCGCCGGCGGCGCCATCGTCGCCGGCCGGCGTCGCCTGGGCTACAGGTTCGACGCGGCTGCCACGGCCTACCTCTATGAACAGGTGGCCGGGCAGGTCTATTTCAATCTCGAAATTGACGCGGCGACCTTCGATTTCGGGGCTTCGCCGCCGATCGATCACTACCTGGACCGGGTCAGCGCCGATCCAGGCTGCGCCAACTACCCCGAGGTCAATCTCTACCGGCAACACTACACTGCGGACCAGGCCGCTGCGTGTTTTGGGGCGGCCGCCGCCGGAGATGTGGTGCGAACCGCGGAGGAATTCCGTCGCGCCATGGTCGGCGCGGCCGAGACGTTTCTGCAGAACTATGCTGATCCGATTGACGCCGACCGCGCGGTAGGCCGCCCCTGGCGCGAGGCCTCTGTACTCGCCTGCGCCCAGGCCGTTGCGAAATGCATTCGCCGCATGCGCGCCGGGCTTTGCGTTCAATTCGTGATTGCCGCCCGGCTTGGCTTCTTCTTCGCCGCGCGCGTCCGCGACCGCTTGCTGGGCACCTTCGGCGACGCCGGGGAAGAACTCTGCGCACCCCTGCTCACCGGACTGCCGGGAAGCCGGGTGACACAACAAGCCCTTGACCTGGAACAGGTGCTGGCCGGCTCGATGAGGCGCGGCGCATTCCTCGCCGCCTACGGCCATACGGCAGACAACGAACTGGAGTTGTCCGAACCCCGGCTCCACGAAGCGCCGGGCAAGCTCGACGCCATGCTGCGCGATCTTGCCGCGTCGGGACGCAGCCCGGCGGCGGAGTTCGCCCACCAGCGAAGCCAGCGCGTCGCGGCGGAAGCGGCCTTGTGGGTGCGGCTCGCGGCCGCAGCGATCGACCCCGCCGAGCAGGCCGAACTGCTGCGGGATCTCCACCTGGCGCAGCGCCTGCTGCCCCTGCGGGAGACCATCAAGCACCATTACACCGCGGTGTATGCCGACATCCGCAGTGGCGTCCTGCATTTGGCCGACCTGCTGCAGTGGGATCGCTCGCTGATCTTCCATCTGCAGCCGCGCGAGTTGGCCCGCACTGCCCGCGATCCCGCTTCCTGGCTGCGGGTTGCCGAGGCGCGTCGCGATGAACGTGGCCTCGCGCGCGAGGCCGCCCGGCGCCGGCTTTTTCCCAACGTCATTTTCGCTGCGCAACTGGCCGCCATCGGCCAGTTGCCGGATGCCGCGACGAACGGCGGCTTGCGTGGCACCGGCCTTTCCCCTGGTTGCGCCTGGGGCGTTGCCAGGGTCATCGATAGCGAAAATGCTTGCGCCCACGGCGAATTCTCCGGGAATGAAATCCTCGTGCTGAGATCTGCCAACCTTGGCCTGGCCAATTTGTTCCGTCTGGTGGCGGGCGTGGTGGTCGAAGTCGGCGGCCTGCTCGCCCATAGCGCATGTCAGGCCCGCGAGGCGGGCATTCCGGCGCTCCTCCTGGCAGGAGCGACCAGCCTCATCCCGGATGGTTGTCGTCTGATGATCAATGGCACGGCGGGAACGGTCTGCCTTCATGCGCCGGACGATCTGCACGACCAAGACGAGTTCAAGAATGACATCGAGCTTGCCGCTGTTTGACCTTGCCGGTCGCACTGCCCTGGTCACCGGCGCCGGTGCCAATGGCGGTATCGGTCACGCCATCGCCCTCGGGCTTGCCCGTGCCGGCGCGCAGGTGGCGGTCGCCGACATCGATGCCGACGGCCTCGCCAAGACCGCCGCCGAATTGGCCGCAATCGGGCAGGAGCCGATCGCGGAAATTTGCGACATCGCCGACGCCTCCCAGGTGAATGCGCTGTTTTCCGTCATTGCCGCGCGCTCTTGCGGCCTCGACATACTTGTCAATGTGCCGTTCGTTTTTCCGGTCCGGGTCCGACCGCACGAATTGGAGATGGCGGATTGGGAACAGATGCTGGCGGTGAACGTCACCGGCTATTTGCGCTGCTGCCAGGCCGCCCTGCGGCTCATGCTGACGGCGCGGCGCGGCGCCATCATCAATATCGGTTCCAATGCCGGCGTTTCGGCGTTGGGCCGGGGTGCTCTGCCCTACAGTTGCACAAAGGCGGCAGTCCATCAGATGACGCGGGAACTGGCCGTCGAATACGCCGGCGCGGGCATCCGCGTCAACGCCATTCTGCCTGCCCAGACCTTGACGCCCGGCCTCTCCCTCCACCTCGACAATCCACGCTTTCGCGATCAGGTGTTGCCGCGCATACTCTCGGGCCTGCCGCAGGGAAAGCTGCTGCAGCCACAGGATTATGTGGGGCCGACAATTTTTCTTGCATCCGACGCGGCGATCGCTGTGAATGGGGTGCTATTGCCTGTCGATGGCGGCAACCTCGCCATGAACGCCGGCGGCAGCGCAAACTGGCTCTGAAAGGCATGGACGATGCCCTATGTTCGCATTGAAACTGGCGGCGACTGGCTGAAGCCGCGAGCCGCGGCGCTTTTCGACGCTATCGACGGGGCGCTGACCACTGTTCTGAAAGTGCCTCCCAACGATTCCCTGATCCGCCTCCATTGCCACGACCCTGCCATGATCCGCCTGCCCCGAGGAGTTGACGCGGATTTCGTCCTCCTCGAAGTCGCGCTGTTCCCCGGCCGCAACGCGGACACCAAAGCGGCGCTCTACCGGGAGTTGACCGCCGCGCTGGGCAGGCTGGGCGTAACGGAGTCCAGGGTTACCGTCGCCCTGTATGAGGTCGGTCTGGATGACTGGGGAATCGGTGGCCGGCCGGCTGGGGAAATCCAGTTTGGTTTTCCCTTGCAGCCCTGAATCGCGGCCATGAAACTTCTGCGCTACGGCGCCAAAGGCAGGGAGCGTCCGGGGTTGCTCGATGCCGAGGGGAACATCAGGGACCTATCCGCGCACTTTCCCGACATCGATGCCAGTGTCCTCGCGCCGCAAGGACTTCAATTCATTCGACGCCTGGATCCGGCCCGACTTCCGCGCGTGGCCGGCCGGCCCCGGCTCGGCGTGCCGGTCGCCCACGTCAGCAAGATCGTCGCCATCGGCCTCAATTACCATGCACTGGCGCAGGAAGGAAAATGGACTCTGCCGCCCGAACCCGTGCTGTTCTTCAAGGCGACCTCGGCTGTTTCCGGACCGAATGACCCCATCCGCCTACCGCCGGGCTCGCGCAGGACCGACTGGGAAGTTGAACTGGCCATGGTGGTCGGCCGCACGGCTCGCCGCGTGCCTGTCGGCCGGGCGCTGTCGCACGTGGCCGGCTATTGCATCGGCCACGACGTGTCGGAACGCGAGTTCCAGTTCGAGCGCGGACCAACCTGGGACAAAGGCAAGAGCTGCGATTCCTTCTGCCCGTTGGGCCCCTGGCTGGTCACCCGCGATGAGGTCAGGGACCCCCAGAATCTTGACTTGTGGCTGGCGGTAAATGACGGTGTAATGCAAACCGGTAGCACCCGCGACATGGTTTTCAACTGCGCTGAAATCCTTTCCTTTGTCAGCCACTTCATGACTCTTGTGCCTGGCGATGTGATTCTCACTGGCACGCCGCCAGGTTCCGGCTTCACCCGCGAGCCGCCCTGCTTCCTGGCCGCGGGTGACGAAGTAAGGCTGAGCATCGCCGGGCTGGGCGAACAGAAGCAGCGGGTGCGGGGGTTCATGTCACCATGAGCGAGGCGAGCGCAAGCTGGCCGCCTTCTCCCGAATAGACAGCTTGATCTTCGGTCGCGTTCGAGACTGCGTATTCCGAGGCAACGTGACCGCTGATTCCGAAAAGGTGTGACCGCCGATTCCGAGTGTATCCACGCGGGTTTTCCGGGACTCGGGTAGGTACAACAAATGGGCGCGGTCATCCCGGCGAAGATTTTGGGGCTTGAGGGCAAGGTGATCAAGGACTTCGTGTTCAACGAGGCGAGCGGGCGAGTGCCCATCATCTGCGACCGCGGCCGGCGACGCCGGCCGGTGGACCACCGCACGGGACGGCGCGGACAGATCAATCGGTTGTTGCGTCGCACGGTGCTGGACGTGCCCATTGGCGGCCGTCCGTGCGAGGTCGAGATCGAGTACGCGCAGACGTTCCTGTGCAGCGATGGTCGTAAATAGACTCGACGCCGTGAGCGTTAGCAATGGGCCGCATACTCGACGTAGCGCTTCAGCCGTTCCAATGACGGCAATGGCCGACCGGCGGACAACAAACAGCGAAGGCGCCTAACCTCGGCGCCTTCGCTGGCAACGGACTCTTCTCCGTTTAAGACTCTATTGTTCCCGGATAGCCGTGCATTCAAGACTATTCAACGGCGATCAAGACTCCATTTGTCCGGTAACACCGATCATCAAATCACCACAGCGTTTCGCGCTCCGGCGACGCCGTGATGTTGTGGATGCTCAAGTCCGCGCCGTTGAATTCCTGCTCCTGATCGAGCCGGATGCCGACGGTCTTCTTGAGCAGGCCGTAGACCACGAGTCCGCCGACGAAGGCGATCACGACGCCCATCACGGTGCCGATCAGTTGCGACATGAAGGCGACGCCGCCCATGCCGCCGAGCGCCTTGGCGCCGAAGACGCCGGCGAGGATGCCGCCCATGGCGCCGCAGAGGCCGTGCAGCGGCCAGACGCCGAGCACGTCGTCGATCTTCCAGCGGTTCTGCGTCACGGTGAACATCCAGACGAACATGGCGCCGGCGAGCGCGCCGGTAATGAGCGCGCCGAGCGGATGCATGAGGTCGGAGCCGGCGCAGATGGCGACGAGGCCGGCGAGCGGGCCGTTATGGATGAAGCCCGGATCGTTCCTGCCGGCGACCACCGCGGCCAGCGTGCCGCCGACCATGGCCATCAGCGAATTCATTGCGACGAGGCCGGTGATCTTGTCGATGGTCTGCGCGCTCATCACGTTGAAGCCGAACCAGCCGACGGTGAGGATCCACGCGCCCAACGCGAGGAAGGGGATGCTGGAAGGCGGATGCGCGCCGGCGATGCCGCCGTCCTTGTGATAGCGGCCGTGGCGTGCGCCGAGCATCAGCACCGCGGCGAGGCCGATCCAGCCGCCCACCGCATGCACGACGACGGAGCCGGCGAAGTCGTGGAACTCTTCGCCGAAGCTGGCCTTCAGCCAGGCCTGGATGCCGTAGGCCTGGTTCCAGGCGATGCCCTCGAAGAACGGATAGACGAAGCCGACCAGCAGGAAGGTGGCGGCGAGCTGCGGGTGGAACTTGGCGCGCTCGGCGATGCCGCCGGAGACGATCGCCGGGATGGCCGCCGCGAAGGTCAGCAGGAAGAAGAACTTGACCATCTCGTAGCCGCTCTTCTGCGCCAGCGTCTCCGCGCCGGCAAAGAAATTGACGCCGTAGGCGATGCTGTAGCCGATGAAGAAATAGGCCAGCGTCGACACCGAGAAGTCGACGAGGATCTTGACCAGCGCGTTGATCTGGTTCTTCTTGCGCACGGTGCCGAGTTCGAGGAAAGCGAAGCCGGCATGCATCGCAAGAATCATGATGGCGCCGAGCAGGATGAACAGCACGTCGGCGGATGTCTTCAAATTCTCCATTCTGGGGCTCCCCAAGCACTAACCGGGAGCCAGGAGCAACAACCATTCCCGCAGGTCGCCGCTATATGGGTCAATGACTTACTTAAGTCATGCCCATATTTGCGGCAAGGCATGCACCACACGCGTGCGAGCGACGCACCAGAAGCGGGATCGCCAGGTTCGTCAGGCTTATCTTGGTGCGTAGGCTTGCGGCATCAAAACCCACATCTGCCCTTTCTGGCGCATCTTCCCCGCCACGGCGCCGGCTTCGCCGCCGCTGCCCCAGTAGAAGTCGGCGCGCACCACGCCGCGGATGGCGCCGCCCGTGTCTTGCGCCAGCACCATGCGCTGCAGCGGCCGGTCCTCGCTCGGCCAGGTCGTCGCCAGCCAGATCGGCGCGCCGAGCGGCACGCTGCGCGGATCGATCGCGACGCTGCGCTGGGGCGTCAGCGCGAGGCCCATCGCACCCGGCGGGCCGGCGCCGTCAGCCGGCACTTCGCGGAAGAACACCAGGCTCGGGTTCGCGTTCATCAGTTCCTGCACGCGGGCCGGGTGCGTCTTCGCCCAGTTCTTGATGCCTTGCATCGAAGTCTGTTCGATCGGCAGTTCGCCCTGGTCGGCGAGCCAGCGGCCGATCGAGCGGTACGGATGGCCGTTCTGGTCGGCGTAGGAAAGGCGCACGCGCGAGCCGTCGTCGAGCAGCACCTGGCCCGAGCCCTGGATCTGCATGAAGAAGAAGTCGAGCGCATCGTCGAGCCACAGCAGCGCCTGCGGCGAGCGCTCGGCTTCCTGCTGGCTCCACTCGGCGCGCGACCAGTAGGGCACGAGGCGCCGGCCGTCGATGCGCCCGCGCAGGCGCATGTGCTTGAGCTCGGGATAGAGGTCGCCGAGTTCGACGTCGATGAGGTCGTCGGGCGGCGCGAACGCCGGATAGGGATATTGCTTGCCGCGCGTGCGGCTGCCCTTGAGCACCGGCTCGTAATAGCCGGTGACGAGGCCGCTGCGCGAGCCGTCGGCATTGACGAGCTGCCAGGGCTTGAAGCGCGCTTCGAACCAGGCGCGCAACTCGTCCCCGTCTCCCGAGAATCCGCGCGCCTCGGCGCAGACCGGCCGCCACAGCGGCTGCTTGTCGAGCGACACGCACGAGGTCTTGAACGCCTCGAAGGAGGCCGCGAGGTCCTTGCCGTCCCAGCCCGGCAGGTCGCTCCACGCGGCCGGCTGCAAGGGCTTCTCGGCCGGCGGCTTGACCTCCGGGCAAGGACACGGCTTCGGCGCCGGCGGGACGGCGGCACAGGCGGCGAGCAGCAGGCAGGCGGACAAGGCAAGAAATTGGCGCGGCATGAATCTGATACATTTCCGGATTGCTTGGACGTCCAAGCTTAACCGAGAACCGTCATGTGGGCGTGGCTGCTGGAACTGGGAATCCCGCTGGTGCTGCTGCTCATCCTCTGGCGCGTCTGGCCCAAGAACGATGAATGATTTCTCCCGCCTGATCAGCCGCGCCGAGAGCCTGATCGAGCGCCTCGAGGCGGTGCTGCCGGCCGCCGCCGCGGCGCCCGACTGGAAGGCGCTGGCCTTCCGCTGGCGCCGGCGCAGCGGCCGCGGCCAGCTCGAGGCCGTGCATCATCCGCATCGCATCCGTCTCGACGACCTCGTCGGCATCGACGAGCAGAAGCAGCGCCTCGAACAGAACACGCGCCAGTTCGTGCAGGGCCGCAGCGCCAACAACGTGCTGCTGACCGGCGCGCGCGGCACCGGCAAGTCGTCGCTGGTGAAGGGCGCGCTCAACAAGTTCGCGGCCAGGGGATTGCGCCTGATCGAGGTCGACCGCAACGACCTCGTCGACCTGCCCGAGATCGTCGACCTCGTCGCGCCGCGGCCCGAGCGCTTCGTCATCTTCTGCGACGACCTTTCGTTCGAAGCCTCCGAGCCGGGCTACAAGGCGCTCAAGTCGGCGCTCGACGGCTCGATCGCCGGCACGCCGGACAACCTGCTGATCTACGCGACCTCGAACCGGCGCCACCTGATGCCGGAATTCATGGAAGAGAATCTCGAGGTCCAGCGCAGCGGCGGCGAGATCCATCCGGGCGAGACCACCGAGGAGAAGGTGTCGCTGTCCGAGCGCTTCGGCCTGTGGCTGTCGTTCTATCCGTTCGACCAGGAGCTCTACCTCGCCATCTGCGAACATTGGCTGCAGGCGTTCGGCCTGACGGCGCGGCAGGCCGAGGCGGCGCGGCAGGAGGCGCTGCAGTGGGCGCTGATGCGCGGCGGCCGCAGCGGGCGCATCGCCTGGCAGTTCGCGCGCGACTACGCCGGGCGCGCGGCAAGAAGGTGAATCACCCCAAGTATCCGGGCATCACCGAAGTCGCCGCCGCCGTCATTCTTCGGCCCGACGGTTCCTTCCTGCTCGGTCAGCGCGCGCCGGATACCTTCTATCCCGGCTACTGGGAATTCCCCGGCGGCAAGGTCGAGGCCGGCGAGACGCCGCACGAGGCGCTGGTGCGCGAGCTGCACGAGGAGCTCGAGATCGAGGTGCTCGAGGCGACGCCGTGGATCCTGCGCGAGCACGTCTACGAGCACGCCCACGTGCGGCTGCATTTCTTCCGCGTGATCGCCTGGCGCGGCGAGATCAAGGACCACGTGCATAGCGCCCTCTCGTGGCAGCGCGCCGACGCGCTCGACGTCGCGCCGATGCTGCCGGCCAACGCGCCCGTGCTGGCGGCGCTGCGGCTGCCCGGTTTCTACGCGATCACGCATGCCGGCGAGATCGGCGTGGCGGAACAGCTCGCGCAGCTGGAGCGCGCGGTCGGCGCGGGGCTGCGACTGGTGCAGTTGCGCGAACCGCAGCTCGCGCCGGATCGGCGCGCGCAGTTCATGCGCGATGCCGTTTCGATCTGCCGCGCCGCCGGCGCGCACGTGCTGGTGAACGGCGACGCCGATCTCGCGCGTGCCGTGAGCGCCGACGGCATCCACCTGCCGGCCGCGCAGCTCATGGCGCTCGAGCAGCGTCCCGATTTCGCGCTGGTCGCCGCCTCGTGCCATGCGCGCGACGAGCTCGAGCGCGCGGCGCGGCTCGGCCTCGACTTCGCGGTGCTGGGCCCGGTGCTGCCGACCGCCAGCCATCCCGGTCAGCCGGGCCTCGGCTGGACCGCCTTCGCGCGACTCGCGCACGAACTGCCGCTGCCGGTCTATGCGCTCGGCGGCCTATCGCTCGGGGACATGAAGACGGCGCAGGCGGCCGGCGCTCACGGCATCGCGGCGATCCGCGCCGCCTGGGGTCAGTCGTCCTGATCGCCGCCGGGCGCGCTGCCCGGCTCTTTCGGTTCCTCGGTCCCCGGCACGCGGTATTCGCCCGCGGCCCACGCGCCGAGATCGATCTTGCGGCAGCGCTCGGAACAGAATGGGCGGAAGCGGTTCTCCGGCACCCACTCCACCGGCTTGCCGCAGCGCGGACAGGCGACCACGGCGGATGCGGCTTTCTGGCTCATGGCTAAAACGTGATGTCGCGCTTTTCGAATGCCTTGGCCAGTATAGAACGGCCGCTGTCCTTGAAGCCCGTGAACTGGATGCCGCAGCGGAATTGCTGGTGTCCGGCGGAAAGCACCGTGTAGACCATGCGCGCCTTGGCTTCGACGACCTTGCGCCGGCCGGTGGGATTCTCGGCGGGCAGCGAAATCAGGACGGACACTTGATGCTCCGAGAAGATGTTGTGCTCGGTCAGCACGGCGCAGCCGCCGAGCGAGATGTCCTTGGTGACGCCGTGGTACGTCTCCTTGTTCTCGGTGGCATCGAAGACGATGGCGACGCGCCAGTGGAAGGGGTAGCGCCTGTCTCTGCGGTGGTCGGACTCTGACATGGCAGGCCGCCGCGCGACGCGCGGCTAGAGGTTGCAGAAGGTCAGTTCGAAGGGGACATCCACTTCGGCCTGCTTCGGCCGCATGCCGGTGTCGGGCGTGAGGAAGCGGATGTTGAGCGCATACTTGTTGGCGCCGATCTCCGGCACGAAGGCGTCGGAGCGATGCACACGCAGGCGGATCATCTGCGAGGTGCGTCCCGCCAGCATCAGCTGGTAGCCGCCGCCGATCGCCACTTTCGCCTCGGGGCGTCCCGAAGCGCGCAGCAGGCGCAGCACGATCGACGAGCCGGCGCGGATCGGCAGCATCGGGCCGAGCCAGGCGTTCAAGTCGTCACGCCGCTGGGCCGCATCGCGGTTGAGCCAGAAATGGTAGGAAGGCAGGTCGAACTCGCAGACGCCGCCGGGTATGCCGATGCGATTCTTGATGCCCATCAGCCATTCGTTCTCGCGCAGGTAGTGGCCGATCTTTCCCTGCATCGCGAGCATCGCGGCCGAGGCCTGCTCGATTTCGTAGAGCGCGCCGGAAAGCGCCTCTTCCGATATCTCCGGATTGTTGCGGAAGGAAAGGAGGATCTGGCGCTGGCGCTCGAGTTCCTGCACGAGATCGAACTTGAGATCGGCGCGCGCCGCGACTTCGAGGATTTCGAACAGCGTCACCAGCGCGACATGGTGCTCTTCCGCGTCTTCGGCGTCGGCGAAATGCGCGATCTTGTCGAACAAATCCTCCAGGCGCAGCAACGTGCGAATGCGCTCGCTGAGGGGATACTCGTAGGTGATCACGCGCCGGCCCGTTCGAAAATAGGGGCAATTCTGAACGATTCGGCCGAAAAGCTCAACTTCCCGACGACATCGCGGCCAGCGTCAGATAGCCGTTGTGGAAAGCTTCGACCTGGCGCCGCAGGTCGGCGAGATCGCCGCCGTTGTCGATGATGTCGTCGGCTGCCGCGAGACGCGCGACGCGGGTCGCCTGCGCCGCGACGATCCTCTCGACTTGCTCGCGCGACAGGCCGCGTGCCATGACGCGGGCAACCTGCGAGTCTTCGGGACAATCGACGGCGATGACGCGCGCCATGAGCTGCCGGTAGGCGTCGCCTGCCTCGACCAGCAGCGGCACGACCAGTACGACGTAGGGCTGAGCCGCGGCGGCGCAGCGGGCCATGGCCTCCGTGCGGATCATCGGATGCAGGATGGCTTCGAGCCGCGCGCGGGCCGCCGCATCGGCGAAGGCCAGGTCGCGCATGACGGCGCGGTTCAGGCTGCCGTCAGCCGCGACCACGCCGTCGCCGAACGCCGCGCGGATCGCCGGCATGGCGGCGCCGCGCGCGCCGGTGAGCTCGTGGGCGATGGCGTCGGTATCGACCACGCCGGCGCCCAGCTCGCGAAACTTCGCCGCGGCGGCGGACTTGCCGCTGCCGATGCCGCCGGTCAATCCGACGACGAAGCTGCTCATGGGCACTCCACAGCGGCGGCCCCCGGC
>DAIDAU010000125.1 GCA_027310465.1 Rhodocyclaceae bacterium | reverse complement strand
TCCTCGCCGGCCTGGCGCCGAGCGCGCAGGCGCGCGCCGCCGGAGCGCCGGTCGAAGCCGATCTCGGCGGCATCCGCGCCGGCGAGCTGCGCACCGTGGCGTGGCGCGGCAAGCCGGTCTGGATCCTGCATCGCACGCCGGAAATGATCGCCGCGCTGTCGAACCACGACGGCCTGCTGGCCGACGCGCAGTCGCGGCAGACCTCGCAGCAGCCCGACGACTGCCGCAATGCGGCGCGCTCGATCCAGCCCGAATGGCTCGTCTGCGTCGGCATCTGCACGCATCTTGGCTGCTCGCCGACGCTGCGGCCCGAGACCGGCGGCGATCTCGGTCCGCAATGGCCGGGCGGCTTCTTCTGTCCCTGCCACGGCTCGAAATTCGACCTGGCGGGGCGCGTCTTCAAGAACGTGCCGGCGCCGTCGAATCTCGAGATTCCGCCCTACCGCTATGTCACGCCGACGCAGCTGATGATCGGCGAGGAGACCAAGGCCTAGCTCGCCGCAGCGGCGCCCAGCGCCTGCGCCAGCAGCCCGACGCGCCCGCGCGCGGCGGCGAAATCCAGCCGGTGCAGCAAGGCTTCGATCTCGGCGATGCTGCCGTCGTGCGGCGTGCCGGCGAGCAAGTCGCGCAGTTGCGGTACGACGCCCAGCGCCGCCATGTTGCTGCGCTCGAGCATCGCGGCGAAGCGCTGCAGCAGCGGTTCGAGCGTCTCGAGCGGCGGCGTCTCGCGTCCGGTTGGCGCCGCGGCGGCGGGCGGCGCGACGAGCTGCTGCGCGCAGGCCTCGATGGCCTCGGCCAGTTCTTGCGCGAACGGCGCCTGCAACGCTTCGTAGGCGTTGCCGTCGGCGTGGCGCAGGGCGGTCTCCATCTGCGCCGCCGCGGCGGTGAAGCGTTCCAGCCCGAGGATCATCGCGGTGCCCTTGACGGTGTGCACCAGGCGTGCCGCTTCCTCGATGTCGCCGATCGCCACGAACTGCCGCAGCCGCGCCGCCGTCTCCGCTTCGCCGGCCGCGAAGTCCGCCAGCAGGCGCTGGAGCAGCGCCGGATTGTTGCCGAGCCGGTCGCAGGCGCCGGCGACGTCGATCAGCGCGAGCTCCGCGGGCAGCGGCGGCGACGGTTCGGCGGCGGCCGCGCGGGATGCCGTCCCCGGCTGCATCACGCCGGCCAGCACCTCGAGCAGCCTGTCGAGGCGCACCGGCTTGGTGACGACGTCGTCCATGCCGGCATCGCGGCAGCGCGCGATGTCCTCGGTCATCGTGTAGGCCGTCATGCCGACGATCGGCACCCGGTGTCCGCGCTCGTGCTGCCGCAGCTCGCGCGTCGCGGCCCAGCCGTCCATCACCGGCATCTGCACGTCCATCAGCACCGCGTCGTAGGCGGCCGCCGCATCGACGATCCGGTCGACGGCCTCGCGGCCGTTCTCCGCCAGGTCGACGGAAAATCCGGCGCCTTCGAGCAGTTCGCGCGCGACGAGCTGGTTGTAGGCGTTGTCCTCGACGACGAGGATGCGCCCCGCCGGCGCCGGCGGCGCCGCGGCCGCCGCCGCTTGCGGCGCGGGCGCGGGCTCCGGCGGCTCCAGGCCGAAGATGCCGCCGATGGTGCGGTAGAGCATCGGCGGCTTCACCGGCTTGAGCAGGAAGGCGTCGATCGGCGTCTCCAGGCGGCTGGCGCGCGCGGCCACCTCGTCGCGGCTGTAGGCGGTGACCATGACGACCACCGGCTGCTGCGGAATGTTGGGGTCGTGCTTGATGCGCCGCGTCGTCTCGACGCCGTCCATGCCCGGCATGTTCCAGTCCATCATGACGAGCTGGTAGGGCGAATCGGCGGCCGCGGCGCGCAGCTCGGCGATCGCCTCGGCGCCGCCGGAAACGGCCGCCACGCGGCAGCCCGAGGCCTCCAGCACGTGCTGCAGCGCCATGCGCGCGCTGTCGTTGTCGTCGACGACGAGCACGCGCAGCCCGGCGTAGTCGGGGGTGCCGCTGGCGTCGATCGCGGCGGCCGACGGCGCCACGCCGAAGCGCGCGGTGAACGAGAAGTCGCTGCCGACGCCGGGCGCGCTGGCGACTTCCACCGCGCCGCCCATCAGCTGCACCAGCTCCTTGACGATGGTGAGCCCGAGGCCGGTGCCGCCGTGCGTGCGCGTCGTCGACATGTCGGCCTGGCTGAAGGGCTGGAACAGCTTGGCGAGCTGCGGGTTGCTGATGCCGATGCCGGTGTCGGTGACGGAAAAGCGCAGCACCAGCCGCCCGGACGCCTCCTCGAAGCGCTCGCGCTCGACCGAGATCGAAACCTCGCCGGCCGAGGTGAACTTGACGGCGTTGCTGGCGAGGTTGAGCAGCACCTGGCCGAGCCGCAGCGGGTCGCCCATCAGCCGGCAGGGAATCTCCCGCGAGCGATGCACGACGAGCTCGAGGCCCTTTTCCTGCGCCGCCATCTCGATGGTGTCGGCGACGCGCGTGACGACCTCGTCGATGCCGAACGGGATGATCTCCAGGCTCATCTTGCCGGCTTCGATCTTCGCCATGTCGAGCGTGTCGTTGATTAGGCCCAGCAGCAGCTCGGCGGCGCCGTCGATCTTCTTCAGGTAGGCGTACTGCTTGGGCGTGGGCTCGGTGCGCAGCATCAGCTGCGCCAGGCCGATGATGGCGTTCATCGGCGTGCGGATCTCGTGGCTCATGTTGGCGAGGAACGCGCTCTTGGCGCGGTTGGCCGCCTCGGCGGCGGCCGAGGCCTCGCGCAGCGCGGCTTCGATGCGCTTGCGCTCGGCGATCTCGCCGGAGAGCTCCTGCGTGCGCTCCGCCACCTTCTCCTCGAGGCCGCGGTTGGCCTCCTCGAGCTTCTGCGATGCGCGCCGCACGCTCTCGTAGAGGTCGGCGTTCTCGATCGAGATCGCCAACTGCGCCGTCAGCAGCAGCAGCACGCGCAGGCGCTCGCGATGGAAGGCGCCGCGCAGCAGCCGGTTCTCCATGTAGAGCAGGCCCAGCAGCTTGCCGTGGCGCACGATCGGCAGGCACAGCACCGAGCGCTGGTCGCCGCGCGCGAGGTAGGCGTCGGCGGCGAAGGAGGCGTCGTGCGCGGCGTCGTCGATGACCACCTCGGACTGCGTGCGCGCCGCGTAGTGCACCACGGTGTGGGCGATCTCCTCGCAGCGCTCGAGCGCCAGGGCGCCGCCGCGCTGCGGCGCTTCGTCGCCGGCGCGCCATTCGTCCTCGATGGCGAGGCCGGCATCGCGCTTGAGGATGAACACCACCCGCGCCGCTCCGGCGTGCGCCGCGAGCGCCTCCATCAGCCGGCGCAGCAGGCCGCCGAATTCGATCTCGCCCGACAGCGCCTGCGACGCCCGGATCACCGCCGCCATGTCGATCGGCGCGGCATCGGGTGCGGCGTCGGGCTCGGTCGCGGCAAGTACGTTGGCATGGCGGCGCTCGAGCTGCTGCGCCAGCGCCGTGGCGCCCCACTGGCGGTAGCCGTGGCAGGCGTTGCGCAGGTACTGGCCGGCGGCGGTCTCCATGCCGTGGCGCATGAAGTTCACCGCCGCGCGCTCGTTCGCCAGCGCCCAGTCGTGGGTGTGGCCGCTCTCCGCCGCGGCCCGCACCGCGCGGTCGTATTGCGGCGCGGCCTTGGCGCCGTCGAGCGTGGCGACGGTGATGCATTCGGCGGCGACCAGCCGCTCGAGGTGGCGGTAGTTGGCGGGGCAGCTTTGCGCCAGCGCGCGTAGGCCGCGCCGATAGCGCTTGGCCCGGCGCAGATGGAGCTGCCGCGCCACGCCGCGCGCGGGGTGCCCCAGCGCCAGCTCGGCGAGCGCCGCGTAGAACAGCTGGCGCGGCAGGTAGAGCTGTGCGATCGACGCCTCGCGCATGGCGTCGAGCTCGTCCGCCGCGGCCTTCGCCTCGGGGTAGCGGCCGAACAGGCAGCAGACCTGCAGGCAGTTGACGAGATGCCAGGCCAGGGCGGTGCGCTCCGTCATGGCGCGCATCTCCGCCAGCTGCCGCGCTTCGTCGTAGCCGGCGCCGCCGAGGACGCCGGGCGCTTCGGTGTCGCCCTGCAGCGCCAGGACCTTGCGCTGCGCCGAGCGGAAGTAGTGCGCGCTGTCGTGGAAGCCGATCTTGC
>DAIDAU010000058.1 GCA_027310465.1 Rhodocyclaceae bacterium | reverse complement strand
GCTATACGGCGCTGGGGATCGTGCATGCGCTGTGGCAGCCGATCCACGGCGAGTTCGACGACTACATCTCGCATCCGAAAGGCAACTACTACCGCTCGCTGCACACCGCGGTGATCGCCGACGACGGCCGCGCGCTGGAGGTGCAGATCCGCACGCAGGAGATGCACAAGCACGCCGAGCTGGGCGTCGCGGCGCACTGGCGCTACAAGGAGGCGGGCGCGTCGGCGAAGGCCGATTCGCAGTACGACGACAAGATCGCCTGGCTGCGCCAGCTCCTGTCGTGGCGCGACGAGGTGACGGACTCGCAGGCCTGGGTCGAGCAGTTCAAGCGCGCGGCGCTCGACGACACGATCTACGTGATGACGCCGCAGGGCCGCGTCATCGACCTCGCCAAGAATGCCACGCCGATCGACTTCGCCTACCGGCTGCACACCGACCTCGGCCACCGCTGCCGCGGGGCGCGCGTCGACGGCCACCTGGTGCCGCTCAACACGCCGCTCGCCAACGGCCAGCGCATCGAGATCGTCTCCGCCAAGAACGGCGGGCCGTCGCGCGACTGGCTGAGCTCTCCCGGCTACCTCGCCACCTCGCGCGCGCGCCAGAAGGTCAAGCAGTGGTTCGCCGCGCAGCAGGAGGAGGAGATGCTGGCCGAGGGCCGCGCCTTCATCGCCAAGGAGTTGCAGCGCGACGGCCAGACGCAGGCGAACCACGACGAGCTGGCGCACAAGCTCGGCTTCAAGAACGCCGACGCGATGTTCCTTGCCGCCGCGCGCGGCGAAGTGGGCACGCGCGCGATCGCCGTGGCGCTGCGCGGCGAGGCTCTGCCCGCGCCTGAGCCGGAGATTCAGACACGCGCCAGCCGCGCCGGCGGCTCGAAGATCCTCGTCGTCGGCGTCGACAAGCTGCTGACGACGCTGGGCACGTGCTGCAAGCCGGTGCCGCCCGACGCCGTCAAGGGCTTCGTCACGCGCGGCCGCGGCGTCTCGGTGCATCGCGTCGACTGCGTGAACTTCCGCAACATGGCGGCGCGCAATCCCGAGCGCGTTATCGAGGCGCAATGGGGCGGCCAGCAGGAGTCACTCTACGCCGCCGACGTCGTCGTCGAGGCGACCGACCGCACCGGCCTGCTGCGCGACATCTCCGACGTGCTGTCGAAGGAGAAGATCAACGTCACGGCGGTGAAGACGCAGTCGCGGGCCGGCATCGCGCGCATGTCATTCACCATCGAACTGCCGGGACTGGCGCCGCTGCAGCGCGTGATGTCGCTGGTCGGCGAGGTGGCCGGCGTGTCGAGCGTGCGGCGGGGCTAGGGTCTGCCGGACCCCGGGGCGGAGGCGGCTTTGCGCCGCGCTCCGCACGGACGCTTACTTGGTCTGCAGGTTGTTCTCGACCGACTTCACGTCCTTGACCTGGCTCGTCACCTGGACGGCGCGATCGATCTCGGCCTGCGAATTGAGGAAGCCGGAGAGCTGCACCACGCCGTCGTTGGTTTGCACCTTGATTTGCGAAGACGGCAGGCCGCGCTCGGCGAGCAGGGCGGATTTCACCTTGGTGGTGATGGCCGCGTCGCTCATGGCGTTGCCGGTCGGCGACGAGCGGTCCATGCCCTGGCTTTGCGGTGTCGCGGCATCGCTCGAGCGCGCCGGATCGGCGTTCATCGAACCATGCTGCTGCTGGTCGCTGGAGCTGTAGCCGGGGTCCCTGCTCGTGTCGTCCGCCAAGGCGGTGCGGGCGAAAACTCCCGCGGCAAGCAGGCCAGCCAGCGGCAGCGCATATATCAGTCGGTTGCGTTTCATTTCGTTCTCCTCGTTGCTGATCAGGTTTCAAAATGGCGCGGCTGCGCCGCGCTTTCCGGCATGCAACGGGCGTGCCGGTGCCACCTTCAGTGTTTCGTTTCGCGGCGCTGGCGGCTGCTCGAGGACGCAGTCCTCTCGGGCTCTTCGCGCTGCGCCTCGGCGCCTTTTTCAAGGTCGCGCTGCGCTTTCCGTCGCGTCTGCTCGGATACGCTGCCTTGCTTCGGCGGCTTGAGCTCGACGCCGGCGCGGCGGGCCTTCGACAGCCCGATGGCGACGGCCTGCTTGCGCGACTTGACGCGATGCTTGCCCTCTTCGGCGTGATGCATTTCCTCGCGCACGAACTCGCCCGCCTGCGTCGTGGGCGCCTTGCCCTCTTGCTTGGCCTTCGTCGCGCGTTCCACGGTTCTCTTTTCCGGCATGGCATCACCTCGCGGTCGACAGGCCGCAAGTCGCATGCCCGCTGCCGGCGCGCCGCGGAGCGTCGCCGCAGGCGGAGCAGCGCCATGGCGGCG
>DAIDAU010000057.1 GCA_027310465.1 Rhodocyclaceae bacterium | reverse complement strand
GCCCATGGCGACCGACGCGATATTGCTCGAGACGCTCTCCCGCCTGCATCCGCTGGCGAGCCTCGGTCCGGCCAGCCTGCGCGGCCTGCTGCCGCTGTGCAGCCGCGAGCGCGTCGGGCGCAGCCTCGATCCCTTCAGCCTCAAGGACTGGCATGGCCAGGTGGTCTACCTGACCCGGGGCGAACTGAAGGTCGACCAGCCCGACGGCAGCACCCTGCTCTACGTCGGCGGTTCCGGCGATGCGCTGATGCCGCTTGCCTCCGGCGAGCCGCCGCTGTCGGCGAAGGCGATCACGGACGTCGAATTGCTGCGCTTCAACGAGGAGACCCTCGACATCGTCGTCACCTGGGACCAGGCGGCTGCGCCGGCGACGGCCCATGACGGCAAGGAAGGCACCGACTGGCGCACCAAGTCCGGCATCTTCGCCGCGCAGAATTTCGTCGACGGCGTGTTCGCCGCCCTGCCGCCGGCCAATATCGACACGCTGCTCGGCCGCTTCCAGCGCGTCGCCGCGCGCCGCGGCCAGGTCATCGTGCGCCAGGGCGATCCCGGCGACTACTACTACGTCATCGACCAGGGCCGCTGCGTGGTGACGCGCGAAGTCGGCGGCGCGACGGTCGAGCTGGCCCAGCTCAAGGGCGGCGAAACCTTCGGCGAGGAAGCCTTGCTCGCCGACACCGAGCGCAATGCGACGGTGACGATGAAGACCGACGGCATCCTGCTGCGCCTCGACAAGGACGACTTCGTCGCCCTGCTCAAGGAGCCGCTGCTGCGCCGGCTTGCGCCGCGCGAGGCGATGCAGCGGGTGGCGGCCGGCGCGGTATGGATCGATACGCGCTTCCCGGTGGAATACCGGATCGACGGCCTGCCGGGCGCGCTCAACATCCCGCTCAACGAGATGCGCGGCGCCACGGCCATGCTGGAGCCGGGGCGGGAGTATATTGTCTATTGTCAGAGCGGCCGCCGCAGTTCGGCGGCCGCCTTTCTCCTCTCCCAAAAAGGCTATCGTGCCAGCCTGCTCGACGGCGGCTTGAAGGCACTGCTTGCCGAGAAAGGAAAAGCATGAGCGCGGTTCTCACTGCGCCGCAGGATGCGGGGGGCCTCTCGGACGTCGGGAGCCGGCTGGCGTTCTTCAAGAATCTCCAGACCGTCACCAACAAGATCCACGCCACCTCCAACATCGACGAGATCATGTTGGAGCTGTCGCAGGACATCTGCGCGCTGTTCAACGCGGATCGCCTGACGATCTACGCGGTCGGCGAAGACAAGGCGTCGATCATCTCGAAGGTGAAGACCGGCCTCAACTCGTTCAAGGACCTGCGGCTGCCCATCGCCGACCAGAGCGTCGCCGGCCACGTGGCGCTGGCGAAGACCATCGTCAACATCAAAGACGTCTACGACGAAGGCGAGCTGCGCGGCATCAACGGCCAGCTGCGCTTCCTGCAGGAAGTCGACAAGCGCACCGGCTATCGCACCAAGCAGATGCTGGTCGGCCCGATCGTCGACCAGCCGACCGGCGAGCTGCTGGGCGTCGTGCAGCTCATCAACAATCGCGCCGGCGTGCCCTTCGCCGCGGTCGCCGAGGAAGGGCTCAAGGGGCTGTGCGAGACGCTGGCGATCGCCTTCACCCAGCGCAACAAGCCGCCGCATGTCATCAAGTCGAAGTACGACCATCTGGTCGCCGACGTTGTCATCGCGGCGCCGGAGCTGGAACTGGCGGCGAAGTCGGCGCGCAAGAAGAACATCGACGTCGAGGAAGTCCTGATCACCGAGTTCCAGGTGAAGGTGCCCGCGATCGGCGCCGCGCTGTCGAAGTACTTCGGCGTGCCCTACGAGCCGTACAAGCCCGACCGCATCAAGCCGCTGGACCTGCTGAAGAACCTCAAGCGCGACTACGTCGAGCAGAACCAGTGGGTGCCGACGGAGGAGACCAGCGAGGGCCTGATCGTCCTGTGCACCGACCCCGAGCAGACCAAGAGCTCGCGCATCGTCAACAATGTCTTCCCGCGCAGCAAGCCGGTCTATCGCGTCACGACGCTGCGCGAATTCAAGCAGACCGTCGACCAGCTGTTCGGCAGTTCCGGCTTCACCGACGATACCTCGGTCGGGGACCTGCTGTCGGGCATGGACGAAGGCGACGAGGCGCTCGACAGCGGCGGCGACGAAGCCTCCGCGGCGGCCGACAACGAGCTCGTCAAGCTGGTCAACAAGATCATCGTCGACGCCTTCCAGCAGGGCGCATCGGATATCCACATCGAGCCGGGCATCGGCAAGGACAAGGTGCAGATCCGCCTGCGCAAGGACGGCTCGCTGCAGAAGTACATCGACATCCCGGCGAGCTTCCGCAACGCCATCGCGGCGCGCATCAAGATCATGTGCGACCTCGACATCTCGGAGAAGCGCAAGCCGCAGGACGGCAAGATCAAGTTCAAGAAGTTCGGCCCGCTCGACATCGAGCTGCGCGTAGCGACGCTCCCTTCGGCCGGCGGCGTCGAGGATATCGTGATGCGTATCCTGGCGGCCGGCGAGCCGATCCCGCTCGACAAGCTCGGCGTGCTGCCGAACAACCTCGAGAAGCTCAAGGCCTGCGTTTCAAAACCGTATGGTCTCTTTTTCGTCTGCGGCCCGACGGGCTCCGGCAAGACGACGACGCTGCACTCGGTGCTGAAA
>DAIDAU010000053.1 GCA_027310465.1 Rhodocyclaceae bacterium | reverse complement strand
GCCGGGGATCACGACGTCGCCGCCGGCCCTGATCCTCATGCCGGTGTGCACGTCGCCTTTGACTTCGACGGTGCCGGGGAAATCGATGTTGCCGGTCGCCAGGCTGACCTCGGGCATCACCAGCACGGGATCGACGCTGACGCCGTCGCGATGCACGACGGGCTGGCCGGCGATCGCCGCGACCAGTAGGTCGGAATCCTCGGGCGAGAGCTGCACGCCTTGCAGGCGCACCGGGAACTTCGCGTCCTTGGGCCGCGCGCTGGCGATCTCGGCGCCCAGCACGGTATGGCCCGGTATGCCGTCGCGCGGCGGATGGCGGCGCATCAGCGGCGTGCCGGGCTCGACCGAGCGCAGGATGCCCAGCTCGCGGAAATCGGTGCGGCCGCGTTCGTCCTCCTTGGGACCGCGCGTCTGGGTGACATCGATCAGCGTCTCCAGCCGGGCGTTGGCGGGCGGCTGCGACACCACGCCGCGCGCGGCCGTCTTCGGCGTTCCCGGCGCGGCGAGCGCCAGCTCCAGCGCCTGCGCGTCGATGCCGAACACCACGCCGGCCTTGGCCAGCGCTTCCTCGATGCCGGCGATGTCGGCCTCGAGGCCGCCGTTGCGCGCCGCCAGGACCGTGACGGTCGCCGACATCTTGTCGTGCGCGACATCGACGCGGTATTCGGCATCGCGCTTCTCGTTCTCGTCGATCATGACGCTCCAGCGGCAGCAACGATGGCATAAGGATAACGCGGAGCGGCCGCCCTGGCCTATAGTTCGAGCACGAGGAGAGCAGAGCATGCGGATGACCGTGGCACAAATCCTCCTGTCGGCCGCCCTGGCGGCCGGTTGCGCGCGCGATGTCAATGCCGATCTCTGGAGCTGCCAGCTCTCGGTGCAGAAGGAAAACGCCGGCAAGGACGCGGCGGCCGCCGCCGAGCGCCTGCGCGACATCCAGGCTTGCATGGACGACCGCGGCTATCGGCTCAAGGCCGCGAGCCCGTCGTGCCTGAACGGCTCGGTCGACCCCGCCTGCTACGCCGAGAAGTAGGCGGGGCGGACGGCGTCGAGTAATATCCGGGGAGTCATGAAAGCAACGAGTCCCTTCTTCGTTTCCGCGGGTGGCGCCATGCGGCGGCTGGGCTGGATCGCGCTGATCTGCGCCGCGGCCGTCGCGGCCGGCTGCAGCCGCGGCCAGGAAGCGGCCTCGCCCGGGACCGCGGCGCCTCCCGACATCAACCTCGCCGGCGTGCAGAACGCCGCCGACGCCGACCTGTTCCGCGCCGCCGCCGGCGCCGACGCCGACGCCGTGTCGCTGCGGCTCGAGCAGGGCGCCGACATCAACGTGGTGAACAACCTCGGCCGCACGCCGCTGTTCGCGGCCGCCTTCCACGGCCGCGCCGAGGCCGCCAAGGCCTTGCTGGCGAAGGGCGCGAACGCCGCGGCGCGCGATGCGAGCGGCTTCACGCCGCTGCATGCGGCGGTGTTGGGCGGCAGCGCCGACGTCGTGCAGCTGCTGAGCGGCGCGGGCGCCGACATCAACGCCCGTTCGGTCACCGGGATGACGCCCCTGCATCTGGCCGCGGCGACCGGACAGATCGAGCTCGCCCGGATCCTGCTGAGCGACGGCGCCGACAAGTCGATCCGCGACCGCCAGGGCGAGACGCCGGCCCGGCTGGCCGAAGCCAATCATCATCCGGCGACCCTGGCGCTGATCCAGAAGGCCAAGCCGCACGCGGCGGCCAAATAGCGGCGGGCACGAAACGCATCGCCGAGACCTCCGCGGAGGCGTGAAATGGACCATGACGACGTCGACATCCTGCTGGTCGAAGACACCGAATCCGACGCCGAACTGGCGATCCGCGCCTTGCGCAAGCGCGGACTGGCGAACAAGGTGGTCTGGCTGACGGACGGCGCGCAGGCGCTCGACTTCGTTTTCGGCACCGGCGACTATGTGCAGCGCGACACCGGGCGCCATCCCAAGGTGATCCTGCTCGACCTGCGGCTGCCCAAGGTCAGCGGCATCGAGGTGCTGCGCCGCATCAAGGGCGATCCGCGCACGCGCAAGATTCCGGTGGTGGTCGTCACCTCGTCCAAGGAAGACAGCGATCTCGACGAGTGCTACGCGCTCGGCGTGAACAGCTACATCAGCAAGCCCGTCGAATTCGACGAATTCACCAAGGCGGTCGGCGATCTGGGTTTCTACTGGCTGCTGGTGAACCGCCGGTCCGCCTCCTGACGGCCGGGCGGCACGGCCGCCGGTGCCAAAAGGCCGTGCCGGTGCACGGCGCGCGCCGCTTTAACACTTTCTTTCAAATTTATCCGGAACCACTATCCGGAAACCCTATCTCTTCGGATGTCTTCCGATAACTGATCGCCATGGAGGTGTTATGACGCGGATTGGCAAGCAATTGTCCGTCGGCTTTGCCGCAATCGCCCTTTTCTCGGCCGGATACGCCCTGCACGACCAGGTGGCGTGGCCCGGCGCCCATGCCGCCACGGCGGCTCCCGTCGTGCAGAACGAGCCCGGCCGCTCCGTCGCGGCAGTCGCCTTGCCCGATTTCACCCAGATCGTCGCCGAACAAGGCCCGGCGGTGGTCAACATCAGCGTCTCGGGGACGAAGAAGACGGCGCTGGCGCCGTTTCCCGGGTTCGACGACGATTCTCCCTTCGGCGAGTTCTTCCGCCGCTTCGGCGCGCCCGTGCCGCACGGCGAGCAGCGCGTTCCGGTGCGCGGCGAAGGCTCGGGCTTCATCGTCAGCCCCGACGGCGTCGTCCTCACCAACGCGCATGTCGTCGCCGATGCCGACGAAGTCGTCGTCAGGCTGACGGACAAGCGCGAGTTCAAGGCCAAGGTCGTCGGCGTCGACAAGCCCACCGACGTCGCGGTGCTGCGCATCGGCGCCAAGAGCCTGCCGACGGTGCGCATCGGCAGCGCCCAGCATGCTCGCGTCGGCGAGTGGGTCGTCGCCATCGGCTCGCCGTTCGGCTTCGAGAACAGCGTCACGGCGGGCATCATCTCGGCGAAGTCGCGTTCGCTGCCGGACGAGGGCTACGTGTCCTTTATGCAGACCGACGTGGCGATCAACCCCGGCAACTCGGGCGGTCCGCTGTTCGACGCCGCCGGCGAAGTGATCGGCATCAACTCGCAGATCTACAGCGAATCGGGCGGCTACCAGGGCCTGTCGTTCGCGATCCCGATCGACGTGGCGATGAACGTCGAGCGCCAGATCCTGGCGAACGGCAAGGTGAGCCGCGGCAAGCTCGGCGTGACGATCCAGGAAGTGAACCAGGCGCTCGCCGATTCCTTCGGCCTCGACAAGCCGCGCGGCGCGCTGGTCTCGTCGGTCGAGGCGGGCAGTCCCGCCGCGCGGGCCGGCGTCGAGCCCGGCGACGTGATCGTGAAGTTCAACGGCACCGAGATCTCGCGCGCCTCCGAGCTGCCGGGGCTGGTCGCCGGCGCCGCGCCCGGCACCGAGGTCAGCATCGAGATCTGGCGCAAGGGCAGCACCAAGACGCTGTCGCTGAAGACCGGCGAGCTGAAGGCCGTCGCCGCCCGCGCCGACGACACCGGCGGCGGAGTCGCGGCCGGCAAGCTGGGCCTCACGGTGCGCCCGCTCGACCCCGAGGAGAAGAGCCAGGTGGCCGAGGGGCGCGGACTGGCGGTCGAAGGCGTCGATGGCCCGGCGGCGCGCGCCGGCATCCGCCCCGGCGACATCATCGTGGCGGTGAACGGCGAGCCGGTCTCTAACGTCGACCAGTTGCGCCGCAGCGTCCGGCAATCGGGCGTCGTCGCCCTGCTGGTGCAGCGCGGCGATCATCGGCTGTTCGTTCCGATCAAGGCCGGCTGATGCCGGCGGCGGCGCCTGCCCCCGGGCGCCGCCTTCCTTTCAGCGCGCCAGCAGTTCCAGCGGCAGCCGCACCGCGCCGCTGATGGCGAGCGCCGCGCCGACCGAGAGCGCCACCGAGAACAGCGCCGCGCGCCGGCCGAGCGTTTTCATCATGACGGCGAAGGTCGACAGGCAGGGCACGTAGAACGTCAGGAACAGCAGGAAGGTGACGATCTGCACCGGGCTCATCAGCGGCACGATGTCCTGCGTGCCGAGCGCCTGGTAGATCATCAGCAGCGAGAGCTCCTTGCGCAGCACGCCGAACAGGATCGGCACGCCGAGCACCACGGGCAGGCCCAGCCACCAGGAGGTGACGGGCGTCAGCAGCGTGTTGATGGCGCCGTCGGCGCCGACGTGCGACAGCAGCGCGAGCACGATGCTGCCGCCGATCAGCAGCGGCGTCACGATGGTGACGATGTCGCTGGTGCGCTCCCAGGTGTTGGCGATCACCGCGGAGAGCTTCGGCATCGCGTAGGGCGGGATCTCAGGGATCAGGCCGGGCCCGGCCGACGGCAGGCGCCGCGCCAGCAGGTTGCCCATCAGCGCGATGACCACCAGCGTCAGCATGAAGATGGCGAAGACGCCCAGTCCGCCGAGGTACTTGCCGCCGAGCGCGAGGATGATCGCCGAGCGCGCCGAGCAGGGCACGAAGGTGATGAGCAGCGAGGCCAGCATGCGGTCGCGTCCCGTCGAGGTGCTCGCCACGGCCGAAAGCGCCGGCACGTTGCAGCCGAGGCCGATCAGGAAGGGCACGGCGACGCCGCCGTGCAGGCCGATGTGGTGGAAGCCGCGGTCGACCACGAAGGCGACGCGATGCATGATGCCCGACTCCTCGAGCGTCACCAGCAGCACCACCAGCGGGATCATGTAGGGCACGACGATGCCGACCAGGCCGATCAGCGCGTCGACCACGGCATGGGCGACGACGCCGACGGTCGACGCCGGATGCCACTCCAGCGACCAGGCCGCCAGCCGCGCGGAAGTCAGCGCATCGAGCCCCGCGGCGACCTCGAACACGACGTAGAGCACCAGCGCGAACACCGCCATGCTGCCGATCAGGCCCCAGCGCGGATGCAGGAACAGGTCGTCGAGGAAGCCGCTCCAGCGCCGGCTGTCGTCGCGGCGCGCCAGTCGGGTGACGTTCTCGTAGAAGATCGCGGCGCGATGGTGGCGGTCGGCGTGGATCTCCTCCGCCAGCGGGCGCGGCAGCGTCGCCTCGGCGGCCGCACGCGCGGCCTTCAGTTGCGGCAGCAGTTCGGGGAAGTGCTCGCCGTACTGCTCGAAGAAGTAGTCGTCGTTCTCGGCGAGCTGCATCAGCAGCAGCGGCCGCGGCATGCAGAACGCCTCTTCGATCTCCGGCCGCGCCAGCAGGGCATTGAGCGCTTCGAGGCTCTTCGCGATGTGCGGGCTCGGCGGCTGCGGCAGCGGGCAGGTGTTCTCGCGCGCCGCGGCGAGCGCGGCGGCGAAGAGCTGAGTGAGGCCCACGCCCATGTGCGCCACCGTCGGCAGCACCGGCACGCCGAGCTGCTCGAACAAGCCGCGCACGTTGATGGTGAGGCCCTTCTCGCGCGCCTCGTCCATGCGGTTCAGCGCGATCACCAGCGGCCGGCCGAGCAGCGCGAGCTCGGAGGCGAGCTCGAGGTCGCGTTCGAGCGCGGTGGCGTCGACCACCAGGATCAGCACGTCGGGCGCGCGGAAGGCGGCCTCCGGCTGCTGCGACTCGTGGCGCGCGATCGCGGGCCAGCGGTCGCCCCACAGCAGGTACTTGAGGACGACGCGGTTCGGTTCCTCGAGATGGTGGAAGGATTCGATCGACGGCAGGTCGACGAGCGAAATCTGGTCGAGGCCGACCTCGACCATGCACTCCTCGTAGGACGGGCCGACGCCGGCGAGGCGCTCGTGCGTCACCGAGGTGCTCGACGCCGCCTGGAAGATGGTGCTCTTGCCGATGCCGCGATGGCCGACCAGCGCCACGCGCGGGCGCCGCCGGCCGCGCAGCAGCGGCTGCTGCAGGCGGACGTAGGCGACGCTCACGGCATCAGTTCCGCGAAGCTCGCGATGGCGCGATAGTCGCCGCACGCCTTCGGCGGCTTCTGCGTATCGGGCTGGCGGATCGAGACCATGTGGCGGATGCCGTAGACGCGGCCCGAGTCGAGCACCGGCAGGCTGTCGTCAACCAGCAGGCTGCGCCGCGGGTCGAAGGGAAAGCGCTGCTGCAGGAGCGTCCAGAACTCCGGCTTCTCCTTCTCGATGCCGAGCTCGTGCGAGGTGATCAGGAAGTCGAAGTACGCGGCGAGGCCGGTGCGCGCCATCTTGAGCGTAAGGCTCTTGTGATGCGCGTTGGTCACCAGCGCGACGCGCTTGCCGGCGCCGCGCACGGCGGCGAGGAAGGCAGTCACGTGCGGATGCACGGCGATCAGGTGCGCGACCTCCTCCTTGAGCTTCATGATGTCGAGCTCGAGCTCGGTTTCCCAGAAGTCCACCGAGTACCACTCGAGCGTGCCGGCGCGCGCGTGGTAGCGCGCCATCAGCTCCTCGCGCGCCGCCTCGCGCGTGACGCCGCGGATCTCGGCGTAGCGCAGCGGCACATGGACCTGCCAGAAGTGGTTGTCGAAATTGAGGTCGAGCAGCGTGCCGTCCATGTCGAGCAGGACGGCATCGATGGCGTTCCAGTCAAGGCTTGATGTAGGCAAAACCTTCCTTCGCTTGCAAGCGGGCGATCTCGACGACCCCGGCGGGAACGATCCTGACGTCGGCGATCAAGCGCTTGGGATCGATGTGCCGCCGCGTCAAGGTATTGTTGCAGGCGCGGAACTCGACGCCGGCGAGCTGCAGGTCGGCGACGGCATCGGCATAGGAGGCGCCGTTCTTGTCCTTGGCGCCGGCGAGCAGGAAGTCCACGCCCGAACTCAACGCGACGGCGACGATCTTCGCGCTCGGGTCCGCGTCGAGATGGTTCCGGATGTTGCGCAACCCGTTCGAGGCCTGCTCGAGGCCTTCGCTGAACTGGTAGACGACCTTCACCGGTTGGTCGGCGAATGCGGCGGCGGCGAACAGCAACAGCAGCAGCGCGGCGCGGCGTAGCGTGATGGATAGGGTCATGATCTTCTCGCTCTCTGGGGTCCTGTTCCGCGGGATCGCGGTGCATGCAGCATATCAGCTAGCGTCCCTTGAACACCGGCGCGCGCTTTTCCAGGAAAGCGGTGAGGCCTTCGCGGTAATCCTCGCTGTCGAGGAAGGCGAAGGAGTCGCGCTTTTCCTCGTCGGTGAGCGGCTGGCCCTCCAGCAGGCGCGCGATCCACTGCTTGTGCCAGCGCGCCACCAGCGGCGCGCCGCCGGCGATGCGCGCGACGGTCTCGCGCGTTTCGTCCTCGACGTCGTCATCCGGCACGACGCGCGTGACCAGGCCTTTCGCCAGCGCCTCGCCGGCATCGAGCAGCCGGCCTTCGAGCAGGATTTCCTTGACCACCGCGGGACCGGCGAGGCGCAGCAGGCCCGCCATCTCGCCCGGATACATCGAGAAGCCGAGCCTGGCGATCGGCGCGCCGAAGCGCGCGGACCGGCCGGCGATGCGCAGGTCGCAGGCCGCGGCGATTTCGAGCCCGCCGCCGACGCAGGGGCCGAGGATCTGGGCGACGGTAGGAATCGGGCAGCGCTCGACGGCGGCGAGCGCGCGTCCGACCGACTCATGGTAGGCAACCGCCCGCCCGATGGTGTCGCGCGCCGTGAGGAACTCCTCGAGATCGCCGCCGGCGGCGAAGACGCGCCCTTCGCCGCGGACCACGACGCAGCGCAGGTGGGCATCGGCGGAAATCTCCTCGAACACCCCGGCCAGCCGCGACCACATCGTGGCATTGAGGGCGTTGAGCTTGTCGGGGTTGAACAGCGTGACGACGGCGATCCGCGGATCGTTGGCGTCATGATCGAACAGAATGTTGGCGTTCATCGACGGGATTCTACATGGCGCCCCGTCTTGTCCCGCGCGGCGCAAGGGTGTTGCGGTCAATCAGGGGCCGGTGTGAAGGGTCTGCTTCAACCTTCGGAGCAAGGCCTGAGTTCGACCCATAGCGGCTGTTCGCGAAGGGCCGCAATCGGGAAGCAGGATTCGCGCATGCAATGTCAGCAAGGCGAGTGAACCGGACGCTCGCTGCGCGCGAAAATAGCGATCCGATCAGCCCTCTGCGTGTCGGGACCTATGCCTGGTTGTTGCCCTTATGTAGCGCTCCACATAAGGGCAAGAACAGACGTATCGCCCGATGAGAAGAGCGGGTTGTCGGCCGGGACTGTGAGTTGAGTAGCCGCACCTCATTGCGGTCATTGGGCTGGCTGATGTCGGCCGACCGGCCAGGTTCGGGAACGTACGTCCAACTCACCCTAGCGGTCACCACCTGACGGTCGCCAGGCACCAGAACGTCCCCAGATAGCCGACATGTGGGATCTACATGGCCAGTTCGAAAACCGTTTCCGTCGCCTCGTCCCAACCATCCCATAGGTAGTCATTGGCCTTGCCGTCGGCAATGAGGCGTAGGGCGTAATTGACCTGTTCCTTGTAGAACTCGCAGAAAGCGCCGATCTTCGCCATGCCGCCGTTCATCTCGTACGCCTCGGCAGGGCAGGGCGAGCCGCAGAAGTGGCGGATGGCGCAATCGCCGCAGGGATTGAACTGGTCAACGTCACGCGTGATTACGGTGCGGAAGGCTTCGGAGGCCAGGGCCGCCTCGACGCCGCCATCGGCCAGCAGGTTGCCACCATTGAAGCGCGGCAGGCCAATGAACTCGCTGCACGGATAGAGGCTCCCGTCGGCAGCCAGCGCGAAGAATGCGCGGCCGCCGCCGCAGGGCGAAATGTCGCACATCAGCCGGCGCGCCGTTGGCGCCAGGATGCTGATGAGGATGTTGGCGAAATTGGCGACCAGTAGCTTGCGCCCGGTTTCGCGGTAAAGCTCGTGGCTGCGATCCATGGCGGAAAAGAAGGCTTTCGCCATGTCGCCGTCGGCAGGCTTGACGCCGCGTGCGCCGAGCTGGGTGCAGCGTACCGTGTTGAGC
>DAIDAU010000051.1 GCA_027310465.1 Rhodocyclaceae bacterium | reverse complement strand
CGTTACGACTTCGGGCGCATCGTCACTCAGAATCCGGCGATGCGTGAGGTGCTGGAGATGGCCCGCAAGGCCGCCGAGTCCGATCGCACCACCATCCTGATCCAGGGCGAAAGCGGCACGGGCAAGGAAGTGCTGGCCAAGGCCATCCACCGCGCCAGCCGCCGCAGCGGCGCGCCCTTCCTCGCCATCAACTGCGGCGCGATTCCCGAGCAGCTGCTGGAGTCCGAGCTCTTCGGCCACGTAAAGGGCTCGTTCACCGGCGCGCTGCGCGACCATCGCGGCCTGTTCCAGGAGGCCGAGGGCGGCACGCTGTTCCTCGACGAGATCGGCGACATGCCGCTGCTGCTGCAGGTGAAGCTGCTGCGCGTGCTCGAGGAGCGGCAGGTGCGGCCGGTCGGCTCGGCGCGCAGCGTACCGATCGACGTGCGCATCGTCTCGGCGACGCACCGCGCGCTCGAGGACGAGATCGCCGCGGGACGCTTCCGCGAGGATCTCTACTATCGCCTCAACGTCGTCACGCTCGCGCTGCCGGCGCTGGCGGAGCGGCGCGACGACATTCCGCTGCTGGCGGCGCACTTCCTGCGGCAGCTCGGCGGCAAGTACCGGAAGGACGTCGGCGGATTCTCGCCCGAGGCGATGGAGCTGCTGGTCGGCGCGGCGTGGCCGGGCAACGTGCGCCAGCTCTACAACGTCGTCGAGCATGCGGTGGCGATGACCACCACGCCGGTGGTCGCCGCCGGCCTGATCGAGAACTCGCTGCGCGAGGGGCAGCGCATGGAATCGCTCGAGGAGGCGCGGGCGCGCTTCGAGCGCGACTACCTGGCGCGCGCGCTGCGCATCACCGGCGGCAACGTCACCCACGCCGCGCGCCTGGCGAAGCGCAACCGCACCGAGTTCTACAAGCTGCTGCAGCGGCATCACCTCGATCCCGCCGAGTTCAAGTAGCGCGTCGCCGCCCGGCGACGGCAACGATCCCCGCCGATTCAAGCGCTTGCGCGGCATCGCGACGATCGCTGTCGTCAACGGGCGACGGTAAACCGGGCCATTTCGGCGCCGGCATTTTTATAGATAATTGATTTTCCTAACGTTTTTCTCCTGGCATCGGCATTGCGTTGTCGTCTGCCAGCCGGTCGGTATCCCGGCGGACGAAAGGAGAAGAAATGACAACCACCCCTCTGAAACCCAACCAGCCGCCGCGACTGCTGTACCCGTCGCTGGTCATCGCGGCGATCGCCGTCACGATCTTCAGCCTGCTCGGCATCGCGGGCATCACCGGCCATCTGCCGGGCGCATTGGCCCAGGTGGCCGCCACCGCCCAGGCGCCCTCGGCCGAAGGCATGGCGCCGGGCGACAAGCTCGCGGCCGCGGCCTGCGCCGAATGCGGCGTCGTCGAATCGGTGCATGCGATCGAGACCAAGGGCAGCGGCAGCGGAGTCGGCGCCGTCCTCGGCGGCGTCGGCGGCGCGGTGCTCGGCAACATGATCGGCGCCGGCAACGGCCGCACCGCCATGACGCTCATCGGCGGCGGCGCGGGCGCCTACGCCGGCAACGAGATCGAGAAGAACGGCAAGCGCCACACCGTCTGGCAGACGCGCGTGCGCATGGACAACGGCACCGTCCGCACGATCACCACGCACTACCAGCCCGAATTCGGCGCCGGCAGCAAGGTGAAAGTGGTCGACGGCCAGCTGGTCGCGCGCAGCTGAGCGCGCATGCCGACGGTGGTGGCATGCCGACGGTGGTGTCGCCGCAGCCCGACAGGCGGCAAGCGGCTTGCCGTCGGCACGGCGGCGCGGAACAATTTGCCGTTCGCGACGCGCCGATCGGACCGGCAAATGCCGTCGAGGCGGCACAACGCCGGCGACGCGCATTCGGTTGAATAGTGGCACGGAACTGGCTCTATTCGCCGATATGCGCGCCTCCATGCTTCGCCCCGTGGCACTTCCTTCGCACCTCGCGGGTCGCCCCGCGCCGTGCGACATCTTCGACGCCAAGGGCACGCTGCTGCAGAGAGCGGGATCGCCGCTGATCGTGCGCTCGGCGCACACGCTGCGCCGCCACCGCGTCTTCTGCGAGGCGACCAAGGCGGATTCGATCTCAGCCGCGAATCCGATCGCCAAGATGCGCGCGGCGCGGACCGCCCTGAGCGATGTCTCGGAGCGCCTGGAAAGCGGAAGGGACGTCGCGGCGCCCGAACTCGTCGCCCTGGCCGGCGAACTGCACGACGCCTGGCAGCTCGATCCCGACGCCTGCATCGGCTACGCGCGCCTCGACTACTCGGAACGCTCCAGCGTCTGCCACGCCGTGCTGGCTGCGCTGATCGCCGCCGAACTGGGCGCCGCCAACGACTTGCCGCGCGAGACGACGGCCGAGCTGATCGGCGCGGCGCTGACCATGAACCTCGGCAGCATGGCCGAGCACGACGAACTGTTCGCGCTGCCCGAGCCGCCCAAGTTCCGGCCTTCCGCCGAGTACCGCGTGCACCCGCTCGACTCCGTCCGGCTGCTCGAATCGCTCGGCAGCTTCCCCGGCGGCTGGCTGCAGGCCGTCGTGCAGCATCACGAGAACGTCGACGGCACCGGCTATCCGCAAGGGCTGACGGGCCTGAAGATCGCCCTCGCCGCGCGCATGCTGCGCATCGCCGACGCGCTCGCCGCCAAGTTCGTCGTCGGCCGGCTGCGCACGCCGCAGCACTGGAACATCTCCAAGGCCAAGTATCTCGATCACCTGATCCAGCACGTCTTCGGCGCCGAGGCGCAACGCCTCGACCTGCCCCTGGTGCGGCAGCTGATGACGCGCCTCGGCTTCTTCCCGCCCGGTACCCTGGTGAGGCTCTCCAACGGCGAGACGGCCGTGATCAACCGGCGCCTGTCCGAGGACAACGCGCCGCCGCGCGAGGCCATCTCCGTTCTCGACGCCCGCGGCCGGCTGCTGGAAGCGCCGCGCCTGCGCCCGCTCGGCACGCGCGAGTGCCGCATCCAGAACTACGTGCACGACGAGCTGCACCGGCTGCCGCCTTACGAGTGGCAGCAGATCTGGGGCTACGCGTAGCGGAAAGGCCTCAACTGGTCCGGAAGGAGCGCCAGCGGGCGGGTGCGTGTCCGCAGTCGTCGATCTCGCTGGGCCGCATGGCGAGATTGATGCGGCCGGGGAAGGTGCATAGATAGACGCGCCGCGACCAGAAGATCAGCACCGGCGCCTCGGCCACCGCCGCGATCACGCCGCGCGTGCCTTCCCGCACGGGTCCTACGGTCTTGACGGCGACGATCTGCGATCCGACGTTCAGCACGATGGGCCACCCGTTCGATGCCAGATGGTTCAAACGTAGCTCCGATCGCGCGGTTCGATCGATCGATTAGGCGCGAAGGAAACGGCCAGTTCAGGCGTTCGCCGCGCCCCGCGAGAGCCGGGAAATGCGCGCCCGGCGGCGTGCCGCTCAGACGTTGAACTTCACCGCCAGGCCGTTGAGGTGCCCCGACAGCGCCTCGAGATCCTTCATCGCCGCGGCGGCGCGCTCCAGCGAGGAGCAGTTGTCGGCCGCGATGGCGGCCATGCGCTCGACGTGGCTGGCGATGCGGTCGCGCGCCTCCTTCTGCTGCTCGACCGAAGACATGATGCCGTCGGTGTTCGAGGTCGTTTCCTGCACCGCCTGGTTCGATTCGCCGAGCGCCATCGCGACCCTTTCGAGATGCTCCTGGCTCGTGGCGAGCGAGGAGTGGCCGCGCTCGATGGCCGCCTCGACGCCTTCGGATCGTTGCGTCATGGTCCGCGTCACCACGTTGATCTCGGCGGCGGCGGCGGCGGACTTCTCCGCCAGCTTGCGCACTTCGTCGGCGACGACGGCGAAGCCGCGTCCCTGCTCGCCGGCCCGCGCCGCCTCGATCGCGGCGTTGAGCGCCAGCAGGTTGGTCTGATCGGCGATGTCGCGCACCTGGCTGGTCATGTCGGCGATGGCGCGCGTGCTGGAAATGAACTCCCCGGCGGTGGAGGCGATGTCGCCGACGGCATCCTCGACGCTCGATATCTCGCCGATCAGCGCGGAGAGGCTTTCGTTCGCCGCATGGGTGCGTTCGATGCTCACGGCGATCTGCTGCGCCACGCTCTCGGCGTTCTCCCTGACGTTTCCGACCGAGCCCGACAGGCTGTCGACGGCGTCCGTG